>PMDM01000072.1 GCA_003155565.1 Methylococcaceae bacterium
AAAACGGTATCGTATTTTTGGACGAAATCGACAAGATTTGTAAACGTTCGGATCACGGGAGCGGTGGCGAAGTTTCCCGCGAAGGTGTGCAACGAGACCTGTTGCCGATTGTCGAGGGCAGCACTGTCAGCACCAAATATGGCGTAATCAAAACCGACCACATCTTGTTTATCGCTTCCGGTGCATTTCATCTGACCAAACCCTCCGACTTAATCCCGGAATTACAAGGCCGCTTCCCGATTCGTGTCGAACTCAGTGCATTAAGTGCCGATGATTTTGTCCGCATCCTGACTGAGCCCAACGCCTCATTAACGGAACAATACACCGCATTGCTAGCAACGGAAGGCGTTACGCTAAGCTTTTCGGCAGACGGTATCAAAAGAATCGCCGAAATGGGCTGGCAGGTGAATGAAAAAACCGAAAATATCGGAGCCAGAAGACTACACACCATCCTTGAGCGCTTACTGGAAGAAATTTCCTATAACGCCCCAGACCTGATGGAAAAAACCATAGTCATTGATGCTGCTTATGTCGATCAACATCTGGCGGAGTTTGTGGAAGATGAGGATTTGAGTCGGTATATTCTCTAGTGCGGCTGGGTTATGCCACGAAACCCAGCACAAACAATGATAGCTGGGTTTACCAATCCAGCCTACGAGCTACGGGCTTATGGTGTAAGCAAACTATGCGCACGATCAATCCTGATTTCAGGCTTAATAGTAGCATTCCTAAGGTCAACTACTCCCTCGCCAGTTCTTCTCAATATCTGTAATATCTCACCGACCTTAGCGTTTGGCTTATGTGATTTAAGCGCCGCCCACGCTCCGGAGACAAACGGTGCAGAAAAGGAAGTCCCTGCCAGTCCGACCTCTGCTCCGGAAGGATCAATGGCAAAATAGGGAAATGCAATATCCTCCCCCGGCGCGAGAAGATCAAGGGAACGAGCACCGTTTGAGAAGTCGGAAACTGCATGAGTTACAGGATTTGTCGCCCCAACACTAATTGCTTCCGGTATGCAGGCAGGTGAGCTTATTTGGTAAGGCGTCCCATCATTTCATCNNGTAGTTGTTTAACAGCCCGACGAAGCGGATCCCTAAAACATTCTCCAGATCCGCCAAGGCTCAAATTAACGGCTGCGACATGGAGACGACGATGTATTTTGAGCACATAGTCTAGTGCTTTTAGTATATCGCTATTATAAAATCCTACGCAGGGTGCAGGGGTTGACCCGCAAGATGCGTTTTGAACGAAAAATGAGTCCGCTTTGATGGCGATAATCTTCGCTTCTGGGGCAACTCCAGAACCTTGGAAGCCTGGCGCTCCGCTATTACCTGCTGCTATGAGTGCAACAAAGGTTCCGTGTGCACATTCAATATCACCTACTCTGCATCTTACATTGGCTGTACCTTTACCAGTAATGTTTGTATGCCCACCACGGCATCGGGGGGTAACGGTTGGTATCCCTTGTTTGTCTTCGATCCGAGATGAGATACAGGCTTCCCTAATCACTTTGTTTCGGAGGTAGGGATGAGACTTATCTACGCCGGTATCGATGACGACTATGGTTTGTCCTTTGCCCGCATAACCTAAGTTCCAACCTACATCTGCGCCTATTTGGGCAATACTGACTTCGTGAGATAGTGGAGAGTATACATGATCTTCAAAAATTTCATTGACACGCGCTGATTTGTGCAAGTTCTTTAATTCATCTTCCGTTACAGATAAGGCCATAAAAGGTAGGTGCTCATAACGCTTGATTCCATTCCCATTGCGTACTTGAACATCTTCCAATAATGCTTTTTGCTGATATTCAATTACTTTAGGCTTCTTGTCTCGATTTTTTTTAATTATGGAATAATCTTCAGCATTTAAGCTTTCATTTAATTCGACCAGAATCCTAATGTTACCTTTATCGTGCGCTTTTTTAGCAAGTCGTTTAATCTCAGAAGGGGTATCTTTATCAGGGACGGATGACTCGGAAGTTGAAATGCCCTGTGCAGAAGGAAATGCCGCAAGAAAGGGAGAGCAGAAAAATAAAAATACGGTTAATAAGTAAAGATAAGGAATTCGAATCATATTTGCTCCATGTGTAAATGTGTAATGGGCTGTAATTAATGTTAGGGCACTCTGTTAGAATGAGAACGCTTTAATAAATTATCAGTATAGTATCAATCACATTTTTTATAATATTCAGCCGATAATGTTTCATGCCGACATATGTTCAGTGTAACCTACTCACGTTTATCTTAGCTTTAAATGACTATAAAAAATTAAAGATTATGATTTCTAATGGCTTGAAAACATTATGGAATATTACCCAAAAATTGGGCTGCACCGTTTGAATTACAAGCGTTGGATTGGGATTGACGGTTACTTCAAAAAGCGGGTTACGGCACGTATAAGTAATGGAATTATTTTAGAGCCAAAGGTTGACGCACCTAACCCTCCCTACGCGGACTCGTTTAACAAAGTTGGCAACACCAAATATAGTTTTCATTATTCATCAAAAATGTCTCATGGTTACAGCAACCGAAATCAAACTAATCCCACCCGATAACCTGATCTCAATCATCCCCCTCATCCAACAACTAAACCCCAGTGTCCCCGAAACCACGCTGAAAACCCGGCTTGAGGAAATGATTACCCAAGGTTATCAATGCGCTGGCTTGTATAACGACGACCAACTGGTTGGCATTTGCGGACTTTGGATTATGACCAAATTCTACGTCGACAAACATATTGAGCCGGATAATGTCTTTATCCTGCCCGAATACCGCCGGCTAGGTTTTGGCAAACAGTTACTGGAATGGGTATACGACTACGGCTTATCCCAGGGCTGTGTCGCCAGCGAACTCAACTGTTATGTGAGCAATGAAACGGGCAATGCCTTTTGGGAACGGGAAGGCTTTGCGAAAATCGGTTATCATTACCAGAAACCGCTTGAATAGCCTTAACTCGTCTGAAAACAACCGCCAAAAAATGCGCTTAAAAATTGACCCTTGCAACACCTTACCCACCGACATCAAGCTGCATCAAATTTCAGCCATTCTCGAAATCAGCTTTGATAATGGTGAAACCTTCAATCTGCCCTGCGAATATCTCCGCGTCTACACGCCTTCCGCAGAAGCGTTAGGCCATGGGGCTGGACAGGAAATCCTCCAGATTGATAAAGAAAATGTTACGATAAACGAAATAAAACCCATCGGTAATTATGCCGTCGCCTTTGTTTTTAGCGATGGGCATAACACGGGTATTTACAGTTGGGATCTGCTTTATAAGCTGGGATCGGAATATCCGACTCTTTGGGCAGATTACCTGCATAGGCTTGAATTGGCGGGACATCAACGCAAAACATAGATAACATTCAAAATCTCCTTCTCCCTAAGGGAGAAGGTAGGGATGAGGGGGTTAAAAGAACGTTTAATTCCCTCACCCCAACCCTCTCTCCCATGGAGAGGGGGATATTTATATAATTGAAGGTATCATCATGACAGAAAACACCACCCATTTCGGCTTCAAACGCGTCGCTGCCGAAGAAAAAGCCAGTATGGTACGCGGCGTTTTTGATTCGGTTGCAGAACATTACGACATCATGAATGACCTGATGTCGATGGGCGTACATCGCATCTGGAAACGTATTGCCGTGCAACTGAGCAATGTCCGCAAAGGCGAGCAGGTGCTTGACCTGGCTGGCGGCACGGGCGATCTTACAACCTTATTTGAGAAACGCGTAGGCGATGAAGGCAATGTCGTCCTCGCC
>PMDM01000275.1 GCA_003155565.1 Methylococcaceae bacterium
CGACTTGCATGTGTTAAGCATACCGCCAGCGTTCAATCTGAGCCATGATCAAACTCTTCAGTTCAATTGCATGCGCGCCCTTTTTAAGATGGGGCGCCTAATCTGTTTTGGTCAACGAAAAATATTCCGCCGTTTGAATTAACGGAGTACCTTGTGTCGACCCGTGTCTTTAGACACAGGAAACCGCCACACGTACCCACACTCATTATTTTGGCCATCTTGTTAAAGAGCGCATAACTTCCGTTACGCCGAGTCCGACTATTCTACAGGTATATTTGGGGTTGTCAAATGGGGAATTGCGTGACTAAAGCGATTTATCACGCCGCACACACACTAAATTCGCAGCGAACCAACTTAAAGATGGTGAGTTGATTTAGAATTGGTCGCTGGAATTGTTTTTACCATTACTGTCATTGCTTACAAATTTGGAATGTGCGTATGAAGGAACAAAGATGCTGATCAGCCCTAAAATAATCACTTAAATATTACCCTTCTAAAGTTATTCAGCATCAATTTGGTTTACCCTCTGGAGATTAGTCGTCCGTTCTGGACAAGAAATCTTGCACCAAACATCGGCTGAATTACGTCGTGCCTTTTTCTTTCTCCGCTTTTTTATTCCACAGCCCGTTGGTAGCGTAGCAATTCCAGCCCCATTTCAGCCAGTTTAGCAGTGATGCTGCCAGCCAGAACGACCACAGCAACATCAGTAATCTATACGCCATAAGGGGAACAGATACGACGGTTGCTTGCGGCAAGGCGGGTGGGCTCCTGTCCTGATACCAATTTAAATCGAATGCTGAGGATTGGTTTCCGATAATTTGCATATTAGGTGAACCGCCCAGTAAGCCTTGTTCAACCGAAAACACCAGTATTGCCAGGGAAAATACGGTGAATAGGCCGATGATTACCTGCAATAGGTTGAAGTATTTGAAGTCGTTATTTGGGCGTAACCCACGCCAGCCCAAGATCATCAACCAGGCAACCACCAAGCTGGCTGATTCAATTGGCACTTGGCTTAACCCTAGCAGCAATAAGAACCAGTGCCAGTTTTTCAACGGTGTCAGTGGTATCTTACCCAAGCCAATCGCCAAGATGACAATCACCACCAGAACACCCCAGAACAACACCGCTGGCCCTAACTTTGGTCCCCAGACGAGCAGCACCCAGCGGTCTTGACCTAGGCTGATATTGAGCCGGGTATTGACACTTGCCAGACCTAAATCAAGCTTGGGTGTTTTGGTTATGCTGGAGATTTCTAACTGCTCTTGCCAACTTAAAGTCACATCTTGTTTACCGGGATTAATCGGCAAGGTGAGCTTTCTGCCTTCTTGCCGTAGCGGTAGCGTTTGCCCGTTAATCGCCACGGTTTGTAACACCGCCTGTTCCGGCAAAGTCAACGTATGTTGCGTGCCTTGCGAACTCCTCAGGTTCATTTTAAGGTCGGCATCCAGCGAGCGTTTGCCCGGCCTGATGGACAACTGGCTGCTGTCTATCGTTAAGGTTTGCCCTTCCAGGGTTTTGGGTCGGCTTATTTGCAGGGTTAAGATTTCGCCCGGCCAGGGATGCCATTCCGGCAACCATTGCCCTTCGCTGTTCATGTGGATTAGGGTAATCCCGCTGATCTCAATATGCCAGATAGGGCTGACATCCGCTTTCCAGACTTCAATCCACTGATTGGTTTCTGCTGCGGCAAACATTATTTTTTCGGATTTTTCCAGCGTCGATTCCCATTGCATCGTCGTTTGATGCATGGGCATATTGACTTCAACCTTGCCATTTTTAACGTGGATGCCAGGAGTGGTTACCAGTTCCCCTGCCAATAAAGGAATCTCCAACACAATCGCAGAATCGGCAGGCGATAGCCTGATGACTTGGGTGATTACTCGCCAATCCAGCCCCAATTGCAAGGTGCGTTCGATCCTGACAAAGGGTGGCAACAAGCCAGGGGTAAGGTTTGTGCTTTGGGCGTTGTCTGCGGACTTACGGGTACGGTTGAATTGCAATTGATTTTCTACCTGCCCGTTGTCTTGCAGTCCGCTGACTTGCCAACCGCCCTGTGTGGTTTCAACCATCACGCGATTCGGACTTAAGGGCAAAGGCAAGGTAAACGTCGCCAGTGCTGGTGCCGCGCCGCGTAGTACAACTTGGTGCTCGCCTCCAGGCACATACAGCCATAAGCCGTTTGCGTTGCGATAAAGCCCTGTTGCTGTTTTACCGTCAACCGTGGCTTGGTTTGGAAACCATTGTTCATAAGTGGCAGGCAACGGCAGGTTGACCGCTTGCTGGGCGTGGATTTGCA
The DNA here is from genome assembly GCA_003155565.1 of Methylococcaceae bacterium. GTDB lineage: Bacteria > Pseudomonadota > Gammaproteobacteria > Methylococcales > Methylomonadaceae > Methyloglobulus. Next base: position 2,300 of record PMDM01000275.1, read on the forward strand.
GGGTAATTTCGACAGCATTCTCGTTAATCGCCACTTTCATCTGCGGGATTTGGGCGCAGTTAGGCAAACAGTCAGGCGCTTCCAGCAAGCGATTTTTAAGTTCGTCCAACACTTCTTTAGTCGGGAAATCCGCATAGGCTTTTTTCGTTGGTATTGCCAGTATAGGCAGCACCAGCAACCACAATAAGGCAGGGGCTGCGGCTTTGAGCTTGAATTTAAGTTTTCCAGCCAAACCAAACATGAGCATAGCCAGCACGGCTACCAAGGCAACCCGAATGAAATTTAGTAGCATCACCACGGTAGGCGAGAGATACCATAAGCGCAACTGCTGCCCGGCATCCACCGAACCATTCCAGGACAGATGTATCTTATGCCATTGCCACTGTGGCAAGCCTGGGCCGGTTTGCACTTTGGCATCCGGGTCGTAGCGGCTAAAATCGGCTTCTTTACTATAGTACGAAGAGGACTGACTTACGGAGCCGCTGGCGTAATTTCTTTTCCGTTCTGGCATGATGGACTTCGCCATTTCCTGTTCTTGCAACACTTCGGGAGCTGCAGCATCCATAGCCGATGTTGCTGGAGTCATTACAACGGGCGGCGAAGGGCTTGGCGTTGCTGGCACCATAAAGTTTTGCCATTCATATTCCAATTGTGGATAAAGCCCCGTACGCACCTGATAGACCATAAACGGTACGACAATCAGGACAAACGCCAGCCAAAACGCATTGCGATACCATGTGATAGCGGTCAAAAACTTGCCTTGCGGCAACACTTTTAATAATGCCGTGGCTACCAGGATATTGAGCCAAACATACTGGGGCGAACCCGCCTCATGCCAAATCAAAACCAGCGTCAACAAGGCAAACAGCCCCCACAACCGACCGAATAAGCGGCTTGTTGCCAATGCTGCAATCAACACCAAAAATAAATCGAGCAAAGTCCAGCGTGCTATCCAGCTATCCGGCACGTTATCGACACCGCTGGTGGCGAGCAAACGCCAGCCGGGTGGTAAATTTAATTCCGCATTGACTTGATTGAAATTTTGCACCCAACCCACGGCGCTTATCGACTTGATATCGCCCACGCTACGGCTATCGGCATCCAGCGCAATCGTGCCTTTCCTAACTTCCACGCCCTGCTTGCCTAATCCCGTTAAGGTAATCAACTGGCTTTTGCCGTCCAGGCTGACCTTACCCAACTGCATTTCCGGCAGGGCATCCAGCCGCCAGCCCTTGGTCATTTTGCCGCTGATCGTGTCGTTGATGGTGTAACCCGCACCGTCGAAATCTAGCCATAGTTTCCGGTTGAGCGACAGTTGGTTAGGCTCAGGTTCGGGGTCGCCCCGACGGATGACCTTCAACCCCATGCTCTCGCCCTGGTTGATTTTATACATG
>PMDM01000115.1 GCA_003155565.1 Methylococcaceae bacterium
CCAGCAGTTGGCTGGGGCTCTTCTCGAACGCCGCAATCACGCCGGTTTCGCCATTACGTACCCCTTCGGCAAGAAATTCTGTCGCAAAGACGGTTTTTCCACAACCGGACGGGCCAACCAAAAGTATCGAATAGCCAGCGGGTAAGCCGCCGCCCAACATTTCATCCATGCCGGGTATGCCCATCAAAACACGTTGCTCTTCAATGGATTCTTTGATTGCTGACTCAATCGCTGTGACCTGTTTGATAATCGCACGCGGGAAAACCTGGATTCCTTCATCAGTGATACGGAACGTATGCAAACCGGGAGCCTGGGCTTGGCCGCGCATTTTAACCACTTGCATCTTACGCACCATAGAATTGCGGTGCAGGTTTTGCGAAAGCCAGAGGATACCATCCGCCACGGTAAAAACAGCGCTTGACTCTGATTCCGGCGTTAAATATTCGCCGATTAAAAAAGTGGTTGCCAACCAGCTCGTCATTTGCATACCCAGTTGTTGCACAAACCGTTGCAGCTCTGATGCGCCCTGTTCCCCCTGCTTCGCTGACTGCACGACTGATCGAAACGAATCAACAAATACCAGACTGGGTGCATAGTCTTTTACTTCATCGGCTATACGTGCCAATACACTGTCAAAATTTCCTTCCATCAGGTCAGCAGATAGGTTAACGAAGCGGATCGATCCGTTGACTTTTGTGACATCAAAAAATGGAAATTGCTGTTGATAACGGAGCATCTTTAAAGCTGGCTCTCCAAGTACGGTGAAGTACAATGCCCGATTATCCGGATTTGCCAGCGAGAACATGATCTGGTGAGCGAGCGTTGTTTTTCCGCTTCCCGGCGTACCCGCAATCAAGTTAAACGAAAATTCCTTCAATCCTCCACCTAATAGATTGTCCAAACCCGGCACGCCCGTTTTCAGGCGGCGTATACTTACCTTTTCATTCATTTCTCTCATCCCTCCCAGGACTATCCGAAGCCTCAACGCCCCAAGCGGAGTGCAATATTNNAAGACACTTTACTAATTCAGCAAAGCGGTTAGTGGCCTGACTGGGCTGCGATGTGGCCGTAAGCCATGAAAATGTCGGTTGCGTAAGAGATAGTGCCCTTACATAAAGCGAATTGAAGCCGCTATCTCCGACAATCATGATGATTTGGGCCGCCATCGGCTCCCATAGGTTAATAACCTCATCGACGACGCTTTCAGAATGAAGTGGCGTCAGGTTTTCGATTAAATGATGTCGGTTAAGGGTGCTAATTTTCAATTGGGGAAATTCAATAATAGGTTCATGCGGCATCACCCAGGAAAGGTCAGTCTAATTTTCAATTACGACACTGACTATTATAGTGATGATCATTGCCTTTCCTTGGATTAATCAGTTAAGTTCCCCAGTGTTTTGAATATGGCTCAAGTTCTCGCCGGATCGTCAGGTAGAAAAATCTCGTGGAAAAAAGTCTCTACTTGGTCTAACATAAGAAGACACCCTGGACAGTTTACTTGGTCTCGATCAGACCAATCTACCGTGTGCAAGCCTTCTGCTATAGACATTCCACAACAACTCTGAGCATTGTTTCCAGTTTTGCTGGCATAGTGTACCATCACCGCCTCCAGTCTAGCGATTATCCTAAGAAGCCGTATTTAAGATTACCATAAGCTTTCTTTGCGTTCTGTGCGGTAACGCACATATGAAAAACGGTTAATTAAGCATCAAGATGACCCACACTAACAGTACTTGCAGGAAGCAAGGTTGATCGAATATAGCCGTGGGCGCATCACGGTGTTGGATCGTCCAGGGTTGGAAGCGTGGGTCTGCGAGTGCTACCAAGCGGTCAAAACCGAATTCGACCGCCCGTAACCCCGAGTGAAGCAGCGCGACCTTAAAGAATCCCTAAATGTGAAACATTTGGGTTAGCATAAAACAAAAGCGGAGCGTAACGGTTGCAAATCATTCAAGCCCTAAAAAAACCAGTCGCGACCCAATTTAATTTTGACAGTTTTGAATGTCAGTTTTTGACCTTTTGAAGGTCTGCAATCAGAAATATTGACTGGCTGGATATGGCCGTTGATTGAAATTCAATTTTTCAGGCGATCTGCTTTGCGAATGTCAGCAACGACACCAAAAATGACTCTCCACATCAGTTAAGATCTAGGGGCTGTTCTCAATTAACCATAACCTATTGAATTTAAATAATTTTCGAAATATAGGTTATTTTATAACACATTGATTTTTATTAAAAAATATTTTAATTGAGAACAGCCCCTAGTGTGCAACAGATGCAAATAGCTGTGCAGAACCTATGCAATTGAGTGTGCAAGTGAATGCAATTATGCAATGGTGCTTGTGTGACCCACTAAATTTCACATAGAACCTTTTTTATTCTGAATGTAATGCCTGTAACGGGTCTAAATGAGCCGCTTTGATCGCAGGTATCACCCCTGAAATGATGCCTATAGACAAAGAAAGGGCAAAAGCGGCGGCAACGTACATCCATGCCAGTTCAGTCGGCAGGGCTGGAACAAGTTTGCCGATTAACTCGACTATACCAATCCCGGTTACTACGCCAATCAGCCCACCCGCGGCACTTAGCGTTAGGGCTTCACACAAAAATAGCCTGAAAATTATTTTTCTTTCCGCACCTATGGCCCTAAGCAGGCCAATCTCGGAAACCCGTTCTGAAACGGCTATGGTCATAATGGTTATGATCCCAACTGAACCGACCAATAAAGAAATCCCTCCTAAAGCCGCTACAGCCATCGTTAGAATATTCAGGATTGAATCCATGCTTTCCAGCATTTGATTTTGGGTAACCAAGGTAAAATCCTCCCTACCGTGCCTGGCGATTAGCATCTGTTTAATGCTTTTTTGCACGGTTGCAACCGATACGTTATTTCCATACAACAAATCTATTTCCATCAGGCTATCCCTATCGAACATCTCCAATGCTTTTGCTGCCGGAATATAGACAGTATCATCCATATCAAAACCCAGCATCTGGCCTTTTTTTTCCATCACACCAATCACTCGATAACGGTCTGTTCCAATTCGCACACGTTTACCCAAAGGATTGACCTGACCGAATAACTCGGCTGCCAGCTTATCTCCCAGAACCGCGAAAGCCCGTGGGTTTGTATCCTCACCTGAAGGCAAAAATCGACCTAATACGGGTCGTATTTTCCATAATTGTGGGACGGCATCCCCAACTCCAATTACGTTGCTGCGCCGCTGCTTGTTATCAGTTTCAACCCGCGCATTACCTTGTACTACAGGTACGACCGCAAGAATTCCGCCTATCTTACCCAAGCTGCTTGCATCTGACATTGATAAGGGACGTACCGTACTTATCGTGGCTCCAGAAAGACCAAAAGTGGATTTTTTTCCTGGGTGAACGCCAATTAAATTCGTTCCGAACTGGGTGAATTCAGCAATCACGAAACTATGGAGACCACGACCTAATGATGTCAGGATGATGACCGCAGCTATACCGATAATCAATCCTAAAGCAGTTAGCGCAGACCGCAGCTTATGGGAAGTAATCGTCCGGTATGACAACAAAAATATGTCGAGGTAACTCATGATTATCGCTTCGCTAGCGCGGAAATGGGATCAAGCCTAGCCGCTTTGCGGGCAGGAAGTACGCCAAACAATAGGCCAGTCAAGATTGAAACGCCCAAGGCTGACACCAAGCCCCACTCCGGAAGATCAATAGGAAACTTCGGATAAACTGCCTGTAATACTGAAATGACCAATTGACCGAGGAACAAGCCGACCAACGCACCTGCCAATGACAGCAACATCGCCTCTGCCAAAAAAAGCCACTGCACCTGACCTTGGGATGCCCCCAACGCCTTTAGCAAACCAATTTCCGCAGTTCGTTGGGTAACACTGACTAACATGACATTCATAACCAGCACCCCCGCTACAATAAGGCTAATACTGCCAATACAGGCCACAGCAATGGTTAGCGCTGTCAGAATTTTATTGAACGCGCTTACTACACTGTCCTGTGTGATAATAGTTATATCCTCTTCGCCCTCATGACGAAGCTTGATGATCTTTTTGACCTCATCCACCGCCTTTAACATCGCTTCCCTGGATTTGGTTTCGATCAAAATCCGGAATAAGGATTGGGTGTCGAATAAGGCTTGGGCGGAAGCGACGGGTATAATCACCATTTCATCAAAATCGACACCTATGGATTGGCCTTCCGAAGCCAGGATGCCGATAACCCGAAAGCGCCTGTCATTGATACGCAACCACTGGCCTAGTGCCGGCGTATTGGCAAATAATTGCTCACGAATCGTTTGGCCGATTACGCAAATAGATAAGGCTTCACCGACCTCAGCTTTTGGCAAAAAACTGCCTTGCGCCATAGTTAGATGCCGCACCCGCAAGAGATCATGCGTTGATCCAAACACATTGGTTTCCCGCTCTAGCCCAGCAGCCGTAACCGGTGCAGAACCTATCGTTAGCGGCGCAATGGCGGCAATATAAGGACTATGCAACAAAGATTCTGCGTCTTCTAAGGTTAAATCCCTCGGCGTTTCACCAAACAGCGGCGGAGCGCCGCCTGTGGTTTCCGTCCGCCCTGGCAGAACGATGACAAGATGCGTGCCCAAGGCTTCAAACTCATTCACAATATAACTGCGTGCACTTTCGCTGAGTGCAATCAGCACCGTTACCGAAGTCACGCCTATGCTCATTGCCAAGACAATTAATGCCGTCCGCAATAGCTGGGACTTTATCGAATTGAACGCGTGGTGGAATGTGTCCGCAAGGAGCATGTCAACATCCTGAATTAGTACAGCTTAATCAAAATCAATAGGGTCTGACCCCTTTGATTGACCCCAGATATGCATTGATATGCTAAAACTATTCAACCTTCCTGATTTGAAGCGTATCAATGACCTTGTCTTTGGCGAGGGCATTACTGATAACAATGAGTGTCTGTCCATCCTTAACCCATTTTTGCCGCTTTAAATAAGCGAACGCGTTCTTAATCGTATCTTCCGGATCTTCGGAAAACGCCATTTCAAAAGGCTCTACACCCCACAGAATCAAAAGATTCCTGAACAATTCCGGTATATCCGTAAAGGCATAAATAGGCACTTTGGGCCGCAATGACGACAACATTCGCACCAAATAACCGCTTCGGGAAAAAACCACGATGCCGCAGTTTTCTATGTCATTCGCTAGATAGACGGCCGAACGCAGCATTTTTCCTTTCGGAGTCGGCAAATGCAGCTCTTTAGTCGGTTCATCGTTATGCAAACTCTCGATGCGACGGGCGATTCTGTTAAACACTTTCACGCATTCTACCGGATACTTGCCGGTCGTCGTCTCACCGGACAACATAATGGCATCCGTTTTTTCCAAGACCGCGTTCGCTATATCGGAAACCTCGGCCCGAGTAGGAACGGGGGCAGAAATCATCGACTCCAGCATGTGTGTCGCAACAATGACGGGGCGGCTTTTCTTGATACAGGACTTGATGACCTGATGCTGGATAATGGGTAACTCCTCATACGGACATTCGATACCCAAATCGCCTCTGGCGACCATTATCCCGTCACTGGCTTCAATGATCTCCTCGATATTACTGATGGCCTGCTGATCTTCGATTTTCGCAATGATTCGCGCTTTTGAGCCCTGCTCGGTTAAAACTGCACGTAACGAGTGCAGCGCCTCGGCATCACGGACAAATGACAGCGCAATAAAATCGATGCCCTCATCCAGTCCAATGGCAAGATCGCCCTGATCTTTTTCGGTTAAAGATGGCAGCCCCACTCGAACGCCGGGCAGATTAATATGCCGGCGGTTGCCCAATTGCCCTGGAATGATCACTTGGCAACGAATTCTGCCATCCAGCGTTGCGATGACCTGCATCCGAATCAAGCCACTGTCGACAAGAACCGTATCACCCACGGATACGTCATTAATCAGGTTCGGGTAGTTGACATTAACACATTTTATGACTTCCAGGCTGGTATCACTGGTGGGTGCAGTCATTAGAAAGTCAAATAGTTGTCCCTGCTCCAGATAAATCGGTTCACCGATATCGCCGGTACGGATTTCAGGGCCTTTAATATCCATCATAATGCCGATCTGACGGCCAGTTTCTCCGCAAACCCGTTTGATCTGCTGGATGATCCCACGCGTCCATTCATGGGTGGCGTGCGCCATATTGATACGACAAATATCGACACGCTCATTGATTAACTCTTTCAAAACGTCATCGATTGATGTTGCAGGCCCGATAGTAAATATGATTTTGGTCTGGCGATACTTCATCTCCAGCGTTGGATTGTCCATAATCACATTGGAAGCCGACAGCGATGTGTTTTTATTAGGCTGCATGTTAGAAACACCTGGTTTGAGTTTGAGTGACAATTAGACACTATTTTTTGCCGTCGGCATGCAACATTAGCTGGCTAGAAAGCTGTTTTACTAAACTTAGTGAAGCTAAATGTTGTCATGCCATTGCAAGAAAATCGACCGGCATTGCACCGATTGCTATTTGATAAACAACATTTCCTG
>PMDM01000432.1 GCA_003155565.1 Methylococcaceae bacterium
TTTCTTCCATGCCCGGCGGCGCCATAATCTCAACGCCCATCGGCATTACGTTAATATCGACCTCGATTTCTTTGTCATCCAGATCGCCTTCACGCAATTTTTTACGCATTTTTTGGCGGGTGGACTGCGCCGTATCCGACATCATGCCGCCATCTGCTTCGGGCAGCAAAATATCCAAGATTCTGTCTTCGGCGGCATCAAAAGCGCGTGCCTGGACTTTTTCCATTTCCGATAGCCGCATCATTTTGACGGCGGTATCCGCCAGATCACGGATAATCGACTCGACATCGCGGCCCACATAGCCAACTTCGGTAAACTTGGTGGCTTCTATCTTGATGAACGGGGCATTCGCCAACCGCGCAAGGCGGCGGGCTATTTCGGTTTTACCTACGCCGGTTGGGCCTATCAGCAAGATGTTTTTCGGGGTGATTTCGTCACGCATGGACGGGTCAACATGTTGCCTGCGCCAGCGGTTTCTGAGGGCGATCGCCACAGAGCGTTTGGCATCAGCCTGACCAACGATGTGTTTATCAAGTTCGCTGACAATTTCTTTAGGGGTCATCTGGTTCATGCGCTTACTCATTGGGTTCCGTGTCTAATTCTTCAATCCGTAGATTATGATTGGTGTAAATGCAGATATCAGCGGCTATGGTTAATGCCCTTTCGACAATTTCGCGGGCGCTTAGATTGGTGTTTTCCAATAATGCCCGTGCAGCGGCTTGGGCAAAGGCGCCGCCTGAACCGATTGCCATCAAGTCATGTTCAGGTTCGATAACATCACCAGTGCCCGATATGATGAGGGATGTTTTAGAATCGGCGATGGTAAGGAGGGCCTCCAGCCTTCGTAAGGTGCGGTCAGTACGCCAGTCTTTTGCCATTTCCACAGCGGCGCGGGTCAAGTTGCCACGATGTTTTTCCAGTTTGCCTTCAAAGTGTTCAAATAAGGTAAAGGCATCAGCGGTAGCGCCAGCAAATCCGGCTATGACCTTGTCGTGGTAGAGCCTACGTACCTTACGGGCATTGCCCTTCATGACGGTATTGCCCAAGGTGACTTGTCCGTCACCGCCGATAACGACCTTGTCGCCACGGCGCACAGAGAGTATGGTTGTTCCTCTAAACACTTTATTTTCCTGATAGTTTTGAGTAATCGTTTAATTTTACCTTGTCTCCCCACATAATGTGGGAAAAAATCGAAAAGACAAGGCTGGTTTGGAAGTTTTAATTTTTTATTAATTACGCTTGGCTGATAAAAGTATTTAAGGAAGTTAAGAACTTGTGATTCCTCATGGTTCGACCATTCGACCATTCGACCATTCGACAAGCTCACGACTCACCACGAACGGAAGTAACCCATTACTGTTCGTCCTGAGTCCTTCGATTAACTCAGGAGAGCCCTGTCGAAGGACTTAATTTAGAGATTCCTTAAAAAAGTGTTGAAACAGTTCATTAGAGGCCGGTTCGGCTACAGAAAAGGACTTGCCAAGGGGGCTGAATAAAGTTTCGCTGATCATGGCTTTATTATTGCATTACCCACTGATTCACATAGGGTCGCAATTGCTTTGTAATTATTTTAGTGTCCTTCGTTGTAAAAATACTTTCGCAGTCTAAATGTGCATAAACACTAAGCAAAAGTCCGATAAATTCAACAACCAAGCTTTTCCTTGTGGCATCATACAAACATTCCTATCATCCAGTTACTTTTCCGTACTAGCCAATCTTTAATATAGTGCCAAGCAAACAACTTATATCCCCGCTGCCTTATTTTCCTGATAGTGCAGTGTTGTTTTCCGCTATTGCAAATCAGCCTTGGGCGGTTTTTCTCGATAGCGGGTATCCGCATAGTCAGCAGGGCAGATACGACATTATTGCCGCAGAGCCGATGTCTACTTTAGTGACTCATGGTGAAATTACTCAGATTATCCGTAACGGAGCTGAGATAAATTCCAACCAAAATCCTTTTGATCTGGTGAAGCAAGAATTAGCCAATAGCTCCAACAAAGGCTTTGCAGGTTTGCCTTTTAACGGCGGGGCAATCGGTTATTTTTCTTATGATTTGGCGCGTAGGTTGGAAAAGCTGCCAGTCATTGCTGACAATGCCGAACATATTCCTGAAATGGCGGTTGGTATCTACAACTGGGCAGTGTTGGTCGATCATTATCAACGCCAGAGCTTTTTGGTCGGGCAGGGTTGCACTGAGGATCATTGGCAAATGCTAATCGGCTTATTCAGCGTGTTACCAGCTAAAGATCAAACAAGAGGGTTTAAAGTGACTAGCGAGGTCAAATCCAATATGGATAAGGCCAGTTACACCCGCGCCTTTGAGCGGATCAAGCATTACCTCAAAGAAGGTGATTGCTATCAGGTCAACCTAAGCCAGCGTTTTGTAGCTAGTTGTGAAGGCGATCCCTGGGTTGCTTATCAACTGTTACGGGAAATGAATGCCGCGCCTTTTAGTGCATACCTTAATTTTCCCGAAGCGCAAATATTAAGTTCGTCGCCGGAACGTTTTTTAAAGCTGGAGAATGGCCGTGTTGAAACCAAGCCGATCAAAGGGACAAGGCCGAGAAAGGCTTATCCTGCTTCGGACTGGCAACAAATCGATCTACTGCGCAACAGCCCTAAAGACCGTGCAGAGAATTTGATGATCGTCGATTTATTGCGTAACGACTTGAGCAAAACCTGCAAAACAGGCTCGGTAAAAGTTCCGGCCTTGTTTTCGGTGGAAAGTTACGCTACGGTGCATCATCTGGTCAGCACAGTGACCGGGTTGTTGTCCGATGGACAACATGCGCTGGATTTATTGAAAAGTTGTTTTCCGGGTGGCTCAATCACCGGGGCACCAAAAATCCGCGCAATGGAAGTGATTGAAGAACTGGAACAGAATCGGCGCGGGGTTTACTGCGGCGCTATCGGTTATATGGGCTTTGATGGCAATATGGACAGCAATATTGCCATCCGTACCTTGGTGCATTCAA
>PMDM01000280.1 GCA_003155565.1 Methylococcaceae bacterium
AGAAGGTTAGGATGAGGGGGGTTATTATGTCGCTAAATAAAGTAGAACAATTGTTCACTACCAAATTAATCAGCCTGCAAGAGCAAGGTATATGCAAGGGCCATGAGAAAGTCATCACCAGCATCAAGACAGCGGCTTACGGCTTTGGCCCGCGCTATTTTCTTGAAGGCTATGGCGATAGGGCATTCTTGCGGATGAATTCAAACTCTTACCTGGGGCTGTCTTCCCACCCCCAAATGATAAAGGCCGAAGCGGAAGCTGCCGACAAGTTTGGCACTGGCCCCGGAGCCGTGCGGTTCATCAGTGGGACTTATCAACCGCATATTGACCTGGAAAAACGACTGGCGGAATTTCACGGACGCGAATCGGCCATGCTATTCAGTGCTGCTTATGCGACGATGATGGGCATCATGCCCCAGTTCATATCGGAAGATACCTTGGTCGTCAGCGATGGACTAAACCATAGCTGCATCATCAATGCAATCCGCCTATCCCATCCGGCCAAGAAAGAAGTTTATGCCCATGCGGATATCGACGCACTGGATAACATTCTTGCAGCCAATAGAGGCCTATTCAAACGGGTTTGCGTCGTGACGGACGGCATATTCAGTATGCGCGGCGATTATGCGCAGATCGACAAGATTACCGCTTGCTGTAAGCAACATGAATCAGGCTACGAAGAGGGGATTATCAGCATAGTTGACGATTCCCATGGCATAGGAGCCTTTGGCCTTAGCGGGCGCGGCATCGAAGAAGTGACAGGCGGGAAGGCGGATATCCTGATCGCAACGCTGGGCAAGTCGCTTGGCGTTAATGGCGGCTATGTNNGGTTTGCGGCTGCTCGAAAAACTGCGGGGTTTCAGTGTTTTTCTAAGGGCTGGGTTGCAACGCTTAGGTTATGAGACCTTGCCCGGTGAGCATCCTATTGTGCCCGCTTTTATCAGGGACACGAATAAAACATCAGCCCTGGTAGCCCATTTGTTTGCCCATAATATCCTAGTCACAGGGCTGAATTATCCCGTTGTCCCTAAAGGTGAGCAGGAAATACGATTGCAGGTTTCCGCCGACCATACTGAACAGGATTTGAAATTTTTGCTGGATAAACTGGCCGAGTTTAAAGGGTAGCCTGTTTATGAGGCAGCAGATTATAAGGCTCTATCTGTCAGTGTAACACATGTTAAAACAAACCCCCCTCTATAATCTTCATCTTGATCTGGGTGGCAAAATGACGGCTTTTGCCGGTTACCAACTGCCTATCCACTATCGGAATGGCATAATTCACGAACATCTGCATTGCAGAAGTCATGCGGGTTTTTTCGATATATCACATATGGGGCAATGCCTTATTTCAGGTGCTGAAGCCACTAGTGAACTTGAACGACTTACCCCCAGCAACATTACCGGGCTAAAACCCGGACAGCAGAAATATACCGTACTGACAAACGAGGAAGGCGGCATCATTGATGACATCATCGTTACCAGCATCGAATCCGGTTTGAGGATCGTTGTCAATGCGGCCTGTAAAGACAAGGATTTTCATTATTTGGCTCACCAATTATCTGATCACTGTCATTTTGTTGAATTCACTGACCAAGCGCTCTTTGCATTACAGGGGCCGACAGCGGCAGCCATCATCAGAAAATTTTCTGCACACACCGCCGATTTGCCGTTTATGACTGCCTGTGAAACCGAACTAAGCGGTATTCATTGCACCATCAGCCGATGCGGTTACACTGGCGAGGACGGTTTTGAAATATCCGTTGCCAATGTCCATGCTGAAGCACTTGCTCGTCTGCTCTTAGCGGAAAAAGACGTTATTCCAATAGGACTAGGCGCACGAGATACCTTACGCCTAGAAGCGGGTTTGTGCCTTTACGGACATGAACTCAATGAAACCATAACGCCAGTAGAAGCAGGATTACACTGGCTGATTAAAAAAGGCCACAGCGATTTCCCAGGAGCTGACAAAATTATCCGGCAGTTACAATTTGGCACAGAAAAAATTCTGGCCGGGCTTGTTGTGGATAGTAAAGTTCCGGTACGGGAAGGCAGCGTCATCTTAAACGACGAAAAAAATGAAGTAGGTCATGTCACCAGTGGCAGCTTCTCCCCCAATCTCGGCAAACCCATTGCAATGGCAATGTTAGATCGTCATTATTCCGCCTTAGGTACCCGTTTACACGCAAAGGTACGCGAGCATCACGTCGCGGTCACCGTCACCCGATTGCCCTTCATTCCTCATCGCTATCAGAGATAACTCATGCCCACCTCACGCCCCAGCTTGAACCAATTGGAAATGCGCGGTTATTTTATCCACCGCCATATCGGGCCTAACCTTAAGCAAATCCGTGAAATGCTTGCCGAACTTGGCTTGACTGAACTGGATGAAATCATCGAACAGGCAGTGCCAGCCGACATCGTCAACCACGAACCGCTGAAACTGACTGAAACGGTCAGCGAAAACGCCGTTACCAAGCACATGCGTAAAATGCGCGAACGCAATAAGGTCTTCACCTCGATGATCGGCATGGGTTATTACGACACCATCATGCCTGCCGTGATCAAGCGTAATGTCCTGGAAAACCCTGGCTGGTACACCGCTTACACGCCTTATCAGGCCGAAGTCAGCCAGGGGCGGCTGGAGGCCTTGTTAAACTTCCAGCAAATGATTATCGACCTGACCGGCATGGAACTCGCCAATGCTTCCTTGCTCGATGAAGCCACAGCTGCGGCGGAAGCCATGACTATGGCTAGGCGACTATCGAAAAGCACTGCCAATGCGATAATGGTCGATCAGGATTGCCATCCACAAACTATAGCGGTCGTTAAAACCCGCGCCCATTCACTAGGCTATGAAGTCATTATTGCCGACCCTTTTTGCGGCTTGCAACAACATGATTTTTTTGCTGTCCTGGTGCAATATCCCGGTTCTAAAGGCGAAATTAAAGACTTAACTGAAATTGTCGAAATCGCCCACGCGAAATCAGCTTTAGTTACCGTCGCCGCCGATCTGTTAAGCCTGGTTTTGCTTAAACCACCGGGGGCATTCGGAGCGGATATTGTCGTTGGCAGCGCACAACGCTTTGGTGTACCGATGGGATACGGCGGCCCACATGCCGCGTTCTTTGCCACTCGGGATGAATTCAAGCGTTCCGTCCCCGGTCGCATCATCGGCGTTTCTAAAGACAGTCATGGGCAGATTGCCCTGCGTATGGCCTTGCAAACCCGCGAACAGCATATCCGCAGGGACAAAGCCACCAGCAATATTTGTACGGCACAAGTCCTACTGGCGGTCATAGCCGGGTTTTATGCGATTTACCACGGTGCCGAAGGCCTGCGCTTGATAGCCGGCAGGGTGCATCGTTACGCCCAAATCCTGGCGGCAGGTATCGCCCAGTTAGGTCTTGAGATCGTCAGCCACCGCTATTTCGATACCCTTGTCGTCCGAGTCCCGAACCGTGCGAAACGCATCGTGGCGCAGGCGGCAGATGCCAATATCAACCTGCGTTTCATTGATGCCGACCATATCGGAATATCCCTGGACGAGACGACAACGCGGAAAAACCTGCGGGAACTGTGGCAGGTATTCTCCACACCCGCTTTAGAATTCCCGGACATCAGCCGATTAAATGCCGCTTTGATGGAATGTATACCCGACGCGCTATTGCGTAGCGATAACATCCTCCAACACCCCGTTTTTGAACGCTACCATTCCGAGACTGAAATGATGCGGTATATGCGAAGGCTGGCTCGGCGCGATATTGCACTCGACCGTTCGATGATACCGCTAGGCTCTTGCACGATGAAGCTCAACGCGGCGACGGAAATGCAGTCGATTTCCTATCATGAATTTAATGGCCTGCACCCATTCGCTCCGCTATATCAAACCCACGGCTATCAGCAGATGTTTGCCGAACTGGAAGACATGCTCTGCGATTTGACGGGCTTTGACGCTTTCTCACTGCAACCGAATGCCGGCTCGCAGGGCGAATACACCGGGCTATTGGTCATCCGTAAATATCATGAAGTCAACGGCCAGTCGCAGCGCAACATCTGCCTGATTCCGGCTTCCGCGCACGGCACCAACCCTGCCAGCGCGGTTATGGCGGGGCTTAAGGTCGTGGTGGTTACCTGTGATGAAAACGGCAATGTCAGCCTGGATGATTTACGGACGAAAGTCATCGAACACAGCAATACCTTGGCTGCATTAATGATTACCTATCCGTCCACGCATGGCGTGTTTGAACAAGCGTTCAGGGAAATCTGCAACCTGATTCATCAACATGGCGGCCAGGTTTATTTGGACGGTGCCAATTTTAATGCACTGGTTGGCTTGTGCCGTCCCGGCAAAATCGGTGCTGATGTTGCCCACCTAAATCTGCATAAGACTTTTTGCATTCCACATGGCGGCGGTGGCCCCGGTGTTGGCCCGATTGGTGTAGGGGCGCATTTGGCCCCGTTCCTGCCGGATCACCCTGTAGTAAAAGGCGTCAATCCGGCTAAAGGCAAACACGACACTGTTGGCACGGTATCTGCGGCGCCCTGGGGTTCGGCCAGCATCTATGCGATCTCCTGGGCTTATATCGCAATGATGGGCGCAGCCGGATTAAAACAAGCGACACTGACCGCAATACTGAACGCCAACTATATCGCCAAGCGCTTGGCACCGCATTACCCTATCTTATACACCGGAAAAAACGGTTGGGTCGCCCATGAGTGCATTATTGATTGCCGCGAATTCAAGAAGACCTGCAACATCACCGTGGACGACATCGCCAAACGCCTAATCGATTTCGGCTTCCATGCTCCCACCGTGGCTTTTCCCGTACCCGACACCCTGATGATCGAGCCGACCGAAAGCGAAGATAAAGCCGAGATCGACCGTTTTTGCGATGCCTTGATCGCTATCCGGCAGGAAATCGCAGCCATTGAAAACGGCAACGCCGATCCCGAAAATAATGTGTTACGCAATGCACCACACACCCACCGCTTATTGTTGGAAGAATGGCATCTTCCATACTCCAGGCAACAGGCGTTTTTCCCTGACAACAACCAGCATGACGATAAATACTGGCCACCAGTTGGACGTATCGATAGTGTTTATGGGGATCGGCATGTGGTTTGCACTTGCCCGCCTTTGGAGGATTATAGGCTATAAAAAAATCAGCTAACCAGGACGGATGCAATAAAATCCACCATGACCTGGCAATTGTTGCATATCGGCACACAATCTTTGTACTTCCATCATTAAGTAACGTGTTATTAATGTATTAGGTAAAAGTTCAGGATGGTTAATAATCGAAAATAATTGATGCTTTTCGCTTGTTCAGCATTCAAATATCAATGAACATGGCTGTAAGATTAAAAAATGGAGAAATTATGATACACAAAGTCGAAGGTGACATCCTATTGAGCAAGGCACAGGCGATTGTTCATGGAGTTGGGGTAAACGACCCGATGGATAAAGGTTTGGCTCTAAAAATACGTAACAAATATCCCTCCTTGCAAAAAGACCTCAACCGCTGGTGTCATCAACATAATACATTGCCGGGTGAAGCCTGGATGTGGGTTGGGCAAGATAACGTCCGTATCGTGAACCTCATCACCCATGAACGCATGGAATGCAACGACCATCACTATGACAAAGCAACCTTAAGCAATATCAGGCACGCGTTAACTGCATTAGTGAAAATGATAGCTTTTGAAAAGCTTACCTCGATTGCTTTGCCGAGGATAGGGACTGGTTTGGGTGATCTGGACTGGGATGATGTGTGGCCGTTAATAGAAAATATTTTAGGCGGGCTTGAAATTCCAGTTTACGTGTACGTTGTTTATCACCCAGGCCAAGCCGCTGATGAACTCGGCGTTTAAACAACCGTCCAGTTCATCGCAAATAACGTACCAATTTCCAAACAATCTACCAGTCAATAAGGCACGCTGAACTTACCCGTATCGATTTCACTCTTATGGAGTGTATCTAGCCATCGGTGAATAACATGAATCCAGTCCTTTGGCAGCCGTCGGTTGAACGGCGGGGAAACGCCAATATTACCCGCTTCATGAAATCGGTAAGAGAGGGCTATGGAATTGATGTTACCGAATATGCTGCCCTTTACCGATGGTCTATTGAAAACCCCGCCTTTTTTTGGGATTTGATGTGGCAGTTTGCGGATATAAAGGCAGCCTGGAAAGGCGATATTGTTTTATTGTATGAAGATAAAATGCCCGGGGCTAAATGGTTTCCAGAAGCTCGGCTCAATTATGCGGAAAACCTACTAAGGCAACATGACAATCGTCGCTTTGCCATTAGTTTTCATAGCGAAAATGGCAAGATCCAGCGACTTACTTATGGAGAACTTTATAGCCGTGTTTCCCAGCTTGCCCAAGCGTTGCGGAATGATGGCGTAAAGCCTGGTGATCGCGTGGCCGGTGTTTTGCCGAACCTTCCCGAAACCATTATTGCGATGCTGGCAACCGCCAGCCTCGGTGCAGTCTGGAGTAGCTGCTCACCGGATTTCGGCATCCCCGGTATCGTAGACCGTTTCAGTCAAATTGATCCCACGGTGTTGTTTGTCTGCGATGGCTACACTTTTGACGGCAAGGTATGTAATCGCCTGGATCAGATTGAGCCTTTGCTTAAAGCGCTGCCGTCAGTTCAAAAAATTGTGTTAATTCCTTATCTTAAAATGGAATCGTTCAAGATTAGCAATGAGGTAACGCTTTGGGAAGACTATATGGCTGATTATTTGGAGGATCTGCCGATAGAGTTTGTGCCGATGGCATTCGACGACCCCTTGTTTATTCTTTATTCTTCCGGCACCACGGGGCCGCCGAAATGTATTGTGCATGGGGTCGGGGGGACTTTGCTCCAGCACCTGAAAGAACATTTATTGCACGTGGATATTCATCTCGGTGACCGCCTGTTTTATTACACCACGTGCGGCTGGATGATGTGGAACTGG
>PMDM01000082.1 GCA_003155565.1 Methylococcaceae bacterium
GCGATGACGGGTTATCAGGAAATTCTCAGTGACCCTTCGTACGCCCAGCAAATTGTGACCTTAACTTATCCGCACATCGGAAATGTCGGGATGAACAGCGAAGATGACGAGTCGGCAAAGGTATTTGCCAGCGGCTTGGTCATCAGGGATTTGCCTTTGCTGGCGAGTAACTGGCGAAGCGAACTTACCCTGCAACAATATTTGCTGGATAATCAGGTGGTTGCGATTGCCGAAATCGATACACGTAAATTGACCCGCTTGTTGCGCGATAAAGGCGCACAACGCGGTTGTATTGCGGCAGGTGAAACCGTTGATGTGGAAAAAGCCAAACTTATGATTGAGGGTTTTCCCGGCTTGAAGGGAATGGATTTGGCGAAAGTGGTCACTACCGATAAGCCTTACGAATGGACGGAGAATATCTGGGATTTGCACTTAGGCCATACCCAAGGTGAAAGTTTATCTAAGCATGTGGTTGCTTATGATTTTGGCATTAAACGAAATATCCTCAGATTATTGGTGAACAGGGGTTGCCGGGTGACGGTCGTACCTGCGACGACCACGGCGGATGCGGTATTGGCAATGAATCCCGATGGCGTTTTCCTGTCCAATGGCCCAGGCGATCCTGAACCCTGCACCTACGCAATTGAAGCTATCAAAACGATATTGACGACGAAAACTCCGGTGTTCGGTATTTGTTTAGGCCACCAATTATTGGCTCTGGCAAGTGGCGCACTTACCGAGAAGATGAAATTCGGCCATCACGGTGCGAACCATCCAGTGCAGCACAAGGCAACGGGGCGGGTGCTGATCAGTAGCCAAAACCACGGCTTTGCGGTCGATGAAACCACTCTACCCGCTAATGTCGAGGCGACTTATCATTCCTTGTTTGATGGCAGTTTGCAGGGGATTAAACGGACGGATTGTCCAGCCATGAGCTTTCAAGGTCATCCCGAAGCCAGCCCTGGCCCGCACGATGTTGAGGGCTTGTTTGACGGATTCATCGACATGATGAATCAATCTAGCAAACACTAATTCAGGTTATCAGTACATAAAATGCCGAAAAGAAGCGACATAAAATCGATATTGTTATTGGGCGCAGGGCCAATTGTGATCGGGCAGGCGTGTGAGTTTGATTATTCAGGCACACAAGCGTGCAAGGCGTTACGGGAAGAAGGCTACCGCGTCATCCTGGTGAATTCCAATCCCGCAACCATCATGACCGACCCCGATATGGCGGATGCGATATACATTGAGCCAATCGACTGGCAAACGGTAGAAAAAATTATCGAAAAAGAACGCCCCGATGCCATATTGCCGACGATGGGTGGACAAACGGCGTTGAACTGTGCGCTAGACCTTGATGCTCATGGGGTGTTGGCGAAGTATAACGTTGAAATGATCGGCGCGACCAAAGAAGCGATAAACAAAGCCGAAGACCGTGAGCTATTCAATCAAGCCATGCGGAAAATTGGCTATGAAGTTGCCAAATCCAAAACCGCCCATTCCATTGAGGAAGCGCTTGCGGCACAGCTAGAAGTAGGTTATCCAACCGTTATCCGGCCTTCGTTTACCATGGGCGGCAGCGGCGGAGGTATCGCGTATAACAAGGAAGAGTTTCTCGAGATTTGTGAGCGCGGACTGTATTTGTCACCTACAAATGAGTTGTTGATTGAAGAATCTGTCCTGGGTTGGAAAGAGTTCGAGATGGAAGTCGTGCGTGATTCCAAGGATAATTGCATTATCGTGTGTTCGATCGAAAATTTTGATCCTATGGGTGTGCATACCGGGGATTCGATTACCGTCGCACCAGCACAAACACTGACTGATAAGGAATATCAAATTCTCCGTAATGTGTCTGTCGCCGTATTGCGGGAGATCGGCGTGGATACTGGCGGTTCCAACGTGCAGGTTGCTATCAATCCAGTCGATGGACGTATGATAGTTATCGAAATGAATCCAAGAGTGTCGCGCTCTTCTGCGTTAGCATCCAAGGCAACTGGCTTTCCAATTGCAAAAGTGGCTGCAAAACTGGCGGTCGGCTATACCCTGGACGAACTGAAAAACGAGATTACGGGCGGAGCAACGCCGGCCTCGTTTGAGCCGACGATTGATTACGTGGTGACAAAAATACCGCGCTTTACCTTTGAAAAATTTCCGCAAGCGGATGACCGCTTAACGACGCAAATGAAGTCCGTTGGTGAGGTGATGGCGATAGGCCGTACCTTCCAGGAATCCCTGCAAAAGGCCTTACGGGGCTTGGAAATTGGTATAAGCGGCTTGGATGAAATTATCGATTTACAGGCCGAAGACACCTGCGACCTTATCCAGCGGGAATTGCGTCATCCCGGGCCAGATCGATTGCGCTATGTGGCGGATGGTTTTCGTAGCGGCATGTCCTTAGATGAAGTCCATGATGCCAGTAAAATTGATCCCTGGTTTTTGGCGCAAGTGCAGGATTTAGTGATAACCGAGCGATCATTGGCGACTAAAACCTTATCGACCTTGAACCCAGGCGAGTTGTACAAATTAAAGCGCAAAGGTTTTTCTGATATACGTTTGGCAAAGTTGCTGGATACCTCTGAATCTGAAGTACGCAATGTGCGGCATAAGCAAAATATTCGTCCGGTTTATAAACGTATTGACTCCTGTGCGGCAGAATTTTCATCTGACACTGCGTATCTGTATTCAACCTATGAGGAAGAATGCGAGGCGCGGGTTACGGATAAGGAAAAAATTATTATTCTGGGCGGCGGCCCTAATCGCATTGGGCAGGGTATAGAATTCGATTACTGTTGCGTACATGCGGCTTTGGCGTTGCGTGAAGATGGCTATGAGACCATCATGATTAACTGTAATCCTGAAACCGTATCCACTGATTTTGATACTTCAGACCGTTTGTATTTCGAGTCTTTAACGCTGGAAGATGTGCTAGAAATTGTGCATCTGGAAAAGCCTAAAGGTGTGATTGTGCAATACGGCGGTCAAACGCCTTTAAAACTTGCCCGTGCATTGGAAGCGGCGGGTGTGCCTATTATAGGGACTTCGCCAGATTCGATAGATTTGGCGGAAGACCGTGAGCGTTTCCAGAAATTGTTGGAACGGCTTGGTTTGAAACAACCGCCTAATGCCACTGCGCGTTCGGTTGAGCAAGCGATTAATGCCGCAAAAGAGCTCGGTTATCCTTTGGTCGTGCGCCCGTCTTATGTTCTAGGCGGTCGGGCGATGGAAATCGTCGTTAATGAAGAAGGCTTGCAACGGTATATGAAAGAAGCGGTAAGCGTGTCGAACGATTCGCCCGTGTTACTGGATCGCTTCCTTGATGATGCGGTTGAGATGGATGTTGATGCGATTTATGACGGCGAACGGGTGCTGATTGGCGGCCTGATGGAGCATATCGAACAAGCCGGGGTGCATTCGGGTGATTCTGCGTGTTCGTTGCCGCCTTATGAACTGGCGCAGGATCTTCAAGATCAATTGCGTGAGCAAGTCGGCAGAATGGCGGAAGCATTGGGTGTACGAGGATTGATGAATGTCCAGTTCGCCATTCAAGGCCAGGATATTTATGTGCTTGAGGTGAATCCTAGGGCATCACGTACCGCGCCGTTTGTTTCGAAAGCAACTGGCTATCCGCTCGCTAAAATTGCTGCCCGTTGCATGGTCGGCCTTACGTTGGCGCAGCAGGGCATTACTGAAGAGCGTATCCCCAACTATTATTCCGTGAAAGAGGCCGTATTCCCCTTCGTTAAATTTCCTGGGGTTGATCCCTTGTTAGGCCCGGAAATGAAATCAACCGGTGAAGTCATGGGAATAGGCAAAACCTTTGGTGAGGCTTTTGCTAAATCGCAGCGTGCTGCTGGGGTTAATTTAAATGATAGCGGTAAAGTGCTGATTAGTATTCGTGATGCAGACAAAGTCAAAGCACCGGATATTGCCAGGATGCTGGTCAGCAAGAATTACCAGATCGTTGCCACCACAGGCACGGCACGATTCCTCCAGCAAGTGGGCATTCCCTGTGAGATCGTATATAAGGTCAATGAAGGCCGACCCAATACCGTTGACATGATTAAAAATGACCAGATTCAGCTGATTATTAACACGACAGAAGGCAAAAAAGCGATTTCAGATTCTTTCACCATGCGTCGGGAAGCCCTGCAACGCAGAGTAACGTACTATACAACGATGGCAGGCGCACGGGCGGCCTGTTATGCGTTGGGTGAACTGGATGCGGGTGACGTGAATTGTCTGCAAGATTTGCATAAGAGCCTGAATTAGGGGCTCAAGGTTAAAGGTGCAAGTTTTTTACCTTGTGCTTTTTAACTCAATAAATAATTAATGGAGTTTTAGAAAATGAAAAAAGTGCCTCTCACTATCAAAGGTGCAGAAAAATTACGTGCGGAATTAGAAGAATTAAAATCAGTGGTGCGACCGCGCATTATCGCGTCCATTGCCACCGCACGAGCGCATGGAGATTTGAAAGAAAATGCCGAATATCATGCTGCGAAGGAGCAACAAAGTTTTGCTGAAGGACGTATTGCTGAAATTGAAGGTAAGCTTTCTAATGCGCAAATTATTGATATTACCAAGGTAGATGCCAATGGCAAAGTGGTGTTTGGGGCGACGGTAGAGATAGAAGACGTCGAATCTGAGAAAAGGGTGACGTATCAGATAGTCGGTGAAGATGAAGCCAGCATCAAGGAAGGCCGCATTTCGATTGGCTCACCCATTGCACGCGCGTTAATTGGCAAAGAGGTAGAAGATGTGGTTACGGTTAAAGCGCCGGGCGGTAATGTAGATTATGAAATTATTTCTATTAAATATATTTAAGAGGCGAAAGGTACAAGGTTAAAGGTACAAGGTTGAAGGTACAAGGTTGAAGGTTCTCTATCCTTTCACTTTCTACCTTTCACCTTCAACCCGTTTTCACCT
>PMDM01000489.1 GCA_003155565.1 Methylococcaceae bacterium
TTGGCCGTGGTCTCCTGTTTGAGCAGATTGAGAGCGATATGGCGTAAGATGGCGCCGTTTTGAGGTCCATTGTTGGTGCGATACCGTTGATCATCTTCCCGAAAGGCGACATCGAGTACCCAGTGGAGACTGTTTTCGATTCCCCCATGAGTCCGGGTCGCATCCAAGAGCCGGGCCGCCGAACCAGGTAAGCTCGACAGATAAAACGCCGTTTCCACGGTGGTGTGGTCGGGGAACTGTCGTTCCCGGCGCAGCATGGTGAGCGTCTGGAGTTTCGCCCAGGCGGAAGCATCGGGCAGGAAGGGAAACCCGGTCGGGTCGGACAACGTCCAGCATTCACGGATTTCGAGGCGACCATGGTCTTTCTCGACCGTTCGGGTATAGTCGGGCGTGTACGCTTGTTGGGCCAGTGGCGGGGTCGCTTGGAACAGGTCGCTGACTTCCTGGTAGAGCACCGGATGGTTTTCCTTGAGCGCTAACACGTAGTCCGCTTGGCCGTCGACGATGGATTGGGCGATGTCCTTCTGACAACCGAGCGCATCAATGGTCACAATGCAGCCCGACACATCCAACAACGCCAACAGCGCGGGAATGGCCGTGATTTCATTCGATTTATCATCGACTTTCACCTGCCCTAAAACCAGGTTGTTTTGTTGTGCCCAAGCACTGACCATGTGGATCGCTGCTTTTTTAGAGGCTTTGTCCAAGCTGCGTCGTATGCACTTGCCATCAATGGCAATCACTTCCCCTTCGGTGAGCGTAGCTAAATCAGCAACCCAACGGGAAAAACAAACACTAAAGTGGTCGGTATCAATGGCCGCATAAACTTCACCGAAGGTGTCGTGCGAAGGTATGCCATGCTCTAAACCCAGCAATCCGGTGAACCATTCTTCTTTGGCTAGCCCAAATTCTTCTACTGCAACCCAGTTATCGGCACCGCAAATAATAGCGCAGAGGCTGATAAAGAAAATATCTTGCAGCTGATGCTTCTTTTGTCTGTTGACCCGGGGGTCTTGTATACTCGAAAAGTGATGGATAATGGAAGGTGTGGGTTTGGCTGTCATTGAAAATCAAAATGATAGCCTTATTACCTCATCTAAATTCTATTTTCAAGCATTTTTAAGCGCGATTGCCCTGTCCTGTTACCCTAATTCCCTTTAGGAAGCCCTGAACTTGTGATTCAATTCGTGGTTCGACAAAGCTCTCCTGGTGTTACCGAAGGGTTCACCACGAACGGAATCAACACAAACCCAATCAACAAATCGTTCGTCCTGAGCCGGCCGAGGGTGTGAAGAAACCTCCTACACTCAAAATTAGGATTGAAATCCAACCCGCCTAATTTTAAACCAGTTACAGACTTTCTTCAGTTTTTTAATGGTTCGACAAGCTCACCACGAACGGAAAAGACAGACTCACCACGAACGGAACCAACACAAATCGTTCGTCTTGAGCCTTTCGATAACACCAGGAAAGCCTTGTCGAAGGACTTAAATTCATTCACTTCCTGCACCTTGATAAGCATTTTTCCTGGTTTTCGCTGACCTTACCCATTCGCGGGCATTTTTCAATCCATTCATGGCCGGAGCGGCTCCACCTATGGCTACGGCATCCACCAAGCAATACCAAGCTGCCACGCCGCTGGGGGGGTTGCCTTGCGACCAACCCAGCACGGGATCAATCGCAGCCCATTTCCAGGTGCCAACGGCTGTCCCGATAAGCTCCAGCCAAGTGGTAATGAAGAAAGCGGCAAGGTACACCAGCGGTGAACGGCCTTTGAAGAGATAAGCCAAAAAGACGCAAAACAGCATTGCACCTACGGCATCACCCTGATCTGGAATGCCGCTAATCCCCCATAATGACCACAAACCGCACACTAACACCACGAATAAAGCAATTTCCCTGGCGTATCTTAGGAATAATCCCGACCGCGCCAAGGCAACAGCCGTTAAGTAAACCATGCCATGACCGGGCGGGACATAAGCAGGTACATTGCCAAAGCGGTAGGTATAGCCGCCCATAAAAGGAGAAGCGAAATGTTCACCAATGGTAGCAAAAATCACGGCGATGCCGACTTGTACCCTGACTTCAATTGGCTCCCCCAAGAGCAAGCCTACAAGGAATACCCAGCCGCAAACGCCCAAGGCATTTTGTTTTTCTATCCCCGCATGGGCATCACTCATCAAACAGACTGCAACACAAAAGAAAGTGAATGCGGCGATGAAATAATCCCGTTTTTTATGGGAATAAGATACGTTTTGTTGTGGAAAATGGCGTAACACAATGAACCCTACAGTTAAAAAACATTAGCAAATCTGCTCTATATATTGTTGATTTTCGGCAGTTTAAACGAACAACCAAGCAACAACTAAATATCGACAAAACTTGCCCAACATTATAATTAAAAAAGCCGACAATAAAGGCAACTTTAACCAGCCTCCGGCAAAACATAAGGCATCGCCAACAATGGGCAACCATGAAAAAAACAGCGCCCATAGCCCTCTTGCTTTAACAACATCCAATGCTTTTTGCTTATCCGCCGATAAAAGCGTAGGCACTGGAAATTTTTTTGCCGCTAACATGCCTAAACCCCAAGTGGTCATGGCACCTAATGTGTTCCCTACTGTTGCGGCCAAGAGCAGATTTTCGATGCGATAACTCCCCGTCGATGCCATATAAGCCAAAACCGCTTCAGAGCCGCCGGGGGCAATGGTCGAAGAGATAAAAGCACTTAAAAATAACTCCCAAAGACCCATGATTGTTTGTTGTTCTTAAGTTACCCAAAAAAAAGCCCCGCACACAAGCAGGGCTTTTTGTGCCGACCTTGTCTATTTACTCGGCAAGACTTTATTTTTAGATGAAAAAACGAGGTTAATTAATCGTGAAACTAGGCGTTTTATAAATCCTATAAACATCCCCAATAAACCAAAACTATAGGTTGTAACTTCCGCAATACTCTTGCCCTGAAATTTTCTGCCCATTACGGCGGATATTATCAGACCAATCGCCAAGCCAATCACGGTAACACCCGAAACAAAAGAATCGGTTTGGGTGGCCGCTGCTTTTTGCCCCGCTTTTTTAGCAGCCTCTGCTACCGCCAGTGCTACATTCGCGGCTTCTATCTCTGCCTCTGTAACCTTTGCCGCAGCGAATACTTCTGCCAGCCCAGCATTGTAATCATCCGGTACAACAGGGGCTGTCACACCTGGGATACTGGGCAAATCACCGTCACCATCACCAACCTTTAACTGCGCCTTCATACCCTTTTCCATGTGCTGGGCAATGTCGCAATGAACCAGATAGGT
The DNA here is from genome assembly GCA_003155565.1 of Methylococcaceae bacterium. Lineage (GTDB taxonomy): Bacteria > Pseudomonadota > Gammaproteobacteria > Methylococcales > Methylomonadaceae > Methyloglobulus. Next base: position 3,303 of record PMDM01000489.1, read on the forward strand.
TTTATCGCCAGGAGGGAGAATTAAGGTTCCAGAAATCTTAGCTGGGCCGGAAACTTCCAAGTGGAACATTCCTTTGGGATACATATACTTCGGTAATCCGTGCATCATCCACTGATGACGGATTTTATCTTCATTGACGAAGTGTATCGTTAGCTTCGTGCAAGGTTTAAAGTGGAACTCCTGGGTATCAAACGCAAACATCCTGCCGGGAAACTTCTCAGCATATTTATGTCCAGCATGGACTGTCACTTCCTTGGTTTCTGAAATACTGTCACAACCCCCAGGCAACTTATCAGTATTCTGACCCATAACCATGCCGCCGGACATTTCCATTAAATGACCATCGCCATGATCCATAAGCATTTTGGTATGGTCTTCGATCTCCTCTGCCACTATTGATGCAGAAAAGAATATAGACATTAGCCCAAACGATAAAAACTTCACCATTGTTTCACACCCCTACTACCCTCTGCGTTGGTTTGGCTCAGCTCGAGTTGTCCGGTATTGCGACGACTGGGCTGAGCCAACCCCCTAATAAAACTACGCCTTTTCCTTCTTGCCTATGATCTTATCCACTTCTCTCCTGACCGTTGGATTGTACAAGTACAATACATACGCGCCCGCAGCCCCAATGAGTAGATATAAGAACACCATGCTTTTTGACGCAGCGGGGCCACCACCGGCCTTAAAGCTCATGTGGACATCCTTTCTCTCACCTTGGTCAGGGACTAAGGTGATGTGGATCAAGTATTTACCGGCTTCTGGCACGCCATTAGGCATTTTCAGCTCAACTGTGCCTTTTTTATGTTTGGCACCTGCCAGAAAGAACACACGGGTGCCTTCTGGCTCTTTAGTCACTTCAAACTCAACAGTATCGTTTTTATATTTTTGATCTTGATAATCAAATACCAATATGATTGCTTCTTTTTCCCTAGGGAGATTGGCACAAAACTCTTCGGCCGGAAAGGCGACCGGTTGATATGCGGTGTAATGTATCCAATGGTCTGGTTCTAGTTCAAACTTACATTGGTCAGTATCTGTTCCTTTAGCGCCACCATGCGCCCATAATGATGCGGAAAAAAGTACCGCAATCGACCCCATGATAATTTTTCTTAATAATTCTGATGTGTTCATAATGCCTCGCACCTTACAATTTTATTATAATAAATATGTTTTTTAAAAAACATCGGCCTTGTCTGTAAATCTAAGTTTACATTGAACAAAATAACTGTGATTTTCTGTTCGTCAATAGCGACGTTGCACTCTAGCACATCAACCGTGACAAATAAAGAACCCTAATCAAAGTATTAAGCCCTACTTGATCTATATCAATTCCGTCCTTCCGTCTTGCCATCCTGCCTACCTTCTCGTAGACTTAACTTTGAAATAAACAAGCGGAGACTCCAAAAATATGTCATCCCTGACGACTTCAAAAGCCTGGATCGCGTTACAAGAACATTTTCAACAAATCCAAAATCATTCGATGCGTGATGCCTTTGCGCAAGAACCGGATCGTTTTAATCAATTTTCACTACATTTGAATGACATCCTATTTGACTATTCTAAAAACCGTATCACTGATCAGACCTTACCTTTATTGATAAGCCTCGCAAGACAAGCTAATCTCCAACCCAAAATTCAGGCGATGTTTTCTGGTGTAGAGATCAACACGACCGAACACCGATCCGTACTGCATACCGCGCTAAGAAACCGGGGCAACAGCCCCATTTATGTGGATGGGCAGGATGTCATGCCGGACATCAATAAGGTATTGGCAAAAATGCGCTCGTTCTGCCACCGTGTCCGTTCCGGCGAATGGAAAGGTTATAGTGGCAAAACCATCACGGATGTTGTCAACATCGGTATAGGCGGCTCTAGCCTTGGCCCCAAGATGGTTTCCGCCGCACTTGCGCCTTATAGCTCACCGACTTTAAATGTCCATTACGTTTCCAACATTGACGCTGCTGATCTCATCAGCACCTTAAAGACCTTATCTGCCGAAACCACACTATTTATCATCGCTTCGAAGTCTTTTGGCACCCAGGAAGCAATGGTCAACGCAAAATCAGCACGAAAATGGTTTCTTGACCTTGTCAATGACACAACAGCAGTTGCCAAGCATTTTGTGGCCATTTCGACCAATGCCGAAAGCGTAAAAGATTTCGGCATTGATACGGACAATATGTTTGAATTATGGGATTGGGTCGGTGGACGATATTCACTGTGGTCAGCGGTCGGCTTGTCGATTGCCCTGCATGTGGGTATGGATAATTTTGAAGACTTATTGCAAGGCGCATTCGAGGCCGATGAACATTTTCGCAACACGCCTTTTGAAAGAAACATCCCAGTTATCATGGGCTTGTTAGGCATCTGGTACAACAATTTTTTCGGTGCCCAATCTTATGCACTGTTGCCTTATGACTATTCCATGCGCTATTTTGCCGATTATATGCAACAAGGCGATATGGAAAGTAACGGCAAAAGTGTTGACAATAATGGTAAAAGACTTGATTACGATACCGGACAAATTATATGGGGACAGCAAGGCACCAACGGTCAACATGCTTTTTACCAACTAATACACCAAGGCACCAAGCTCATTCCTTGCGACTTTCTGACAGCGGCGAACAGTTTCTATGGTCTACCCGAACACCATGAAATCCTGGTTTCAAACTACCTTGCCCAACCGGAAGCGCTGATGCACGGTAAAACTGTCGAGGAAGTTATGCGAGAGCTGCCACCAGAGCAACGAACCGATGTCGTTTTGGTTGCCTCTAAAATATTTGAGGGAAATAAGCCATCTAACTCATTCTTATATAAACAATTAACGCCGAAAACACTGGGTTCATTGCTCGCATTTTATGAACATAAAATTTTTGTGCAAGGCGTTATCTGGAATATCAATTCCTTCGATCAAATGGGCGTCGAACTTGGAAAAGTGCTCGCCAAAGTCATCCAACCTGAACTAAGCAACAATGAAGTTATCAAAAGTCACGACTGCTCCACCAATGGCCTTATCAACGCTTATAAGAAATTACGTCAGCCTTGAATCGGTAGCCGTGTAGGTCGCATTGCCGCGTGAGCGGTTATGTGACATTCGGGTATCCAATGTCAGGTAGCGCTCAGGCGCAACCTGACCTACCAGGCTGACCCGCGTTGCCCCCCACCACCTATTACCAAAGCCCTCAAGTCTATTCCGGCCTTGTATACGATCTGGTAGTGAGTAGCCTCGATGAAG
>PMDM01000467.1 GCA_003155565.1 Methylococcaceae bacterium
AACATCGAATCCCCGAAAGTATTTGGCGGCATTACGCCTGTATTGTTATGCATCCAGGCATTAAAGGTGACCGTGGAATGTCATCCCTTGATTGGGCGATACAAAACGAGGAACCGGAATGGGGCGTGACCGCATTACAGGCCGCCGCTGAAATGGATACGGGCGACATTTGGGCAACCGCGACATTTAAAATGCGCCCTGGTACCAAAAGCAGCATCTACTCGATAGAAGTCACAGAAGCTGCTGTTCAGGTAGTTTTGCAAACGCTTGAACGCTTTCAGGATGCCAGCTTTAAACCGGAACCTTTAGATTACAGTAAATCGGATGTACGCGGCCAACTCCTGCCAAACATGCAGCAGGTAGACCGCCGAATTAATTGGCAGGTCGATTCTACAGCCACTATCCTGGATAAAATCTGTGCTGCCGATGGCAGCCCTGGGGTTCTGGATGTCATTTTAGGAAAAGAATATTACTTGTATGGTGCAAGCAAGGAAATTAATCTAGGGGAAGGTAAGCTTCTGGGGGAACCCGGAGAACTGATCGCCACCCGCTTAGGCGCAGTATGCCGCGCTACGGTTGATGGCGCAATCTGGTTATCGCATCTTAAACGTAAGGCCAATAATGGTGATAAACCATACTTTAAATTACCTGCCACCATGGTGCTGGGTGATAAAGTAGATCTTTTGCCGGAAATTCCGGTGAGCATTTATCACAGTACGCCCGATACTTTCAGGGAAATCTGGTACGAAGAAAAAAATGCGGTGGGGTATTTGCATTTTGATTTTCATAATGGCGCGATGAGTACCGAGCAATGTTTGCGTTTACGCGATGCCGTCGTGGAAGTGCGAAGCCGCCCAACTCGGGTGCTGGTGCTTATTGGGGGGAGGTCTACTTGGTCAAATGGCGTTCATCTAAACGTCATCGAGGCGGCAAACAACCCCGCCGAAGAATCTTGGCATAATATTAATGCGATTGATGACCTTATCCTGGCTATTCTTAATACCACCAACAAAATTACAGTTGCCGCAGTACATGGCAATGCGGGCGCGGGCGGCGTACCGTTCGCGCTGGCCTGCGACAAAGTTTGTGTACGGTCAGGAGCAATATTTAACTGCCATTATAAAAGCATGGGCTTGTATGGCTCTGAATACTGGACATATACACTGCCCAAACGCGTCGGCTATGAAAAAGCGCTGGAAATAACCGAAGGGTGTTTGCCTATGGGGATGCGGGAAGCCAAACAACTAGGGTTGATTGATTTCATCATCCCAGAAATGTTCGCTGCCTTTGATAGCAAAATAGAGATGATGGTCGAAACCCTTGCGCAGAGCAACAATTACGAAAAAATTCTCGGAAGCAAAGGGTTAAGGCGTAGCCATGACGAGTTTGTCAAACCGCTGAAGTATTATCGGCAAGAAGAATTAAGGCGCATGAGGGAAGATTTCTACAAGCCAAATACGCCGTATAATCCTGCCCGCAAGCAATTTGTTTACAAGACACCTGCAACGGAAACCCCAGAGCGTCTGGCACAACATCGTCGTTCTAATCATAATGACGATAATGTTTTGCCGTTAAGGGAAAGAAATAGCAGTCAAGGCAATTTAATTCAAAGCGTGAACAAAAAAAGGATGTATGGGGAATAAAAAAACTCCCAGCACAAAAAACGCTGGGAGTACAGATCAAACACATCAGGAGGATTCAATGTTTGTGGGGCGTGCCAGAACTGGCATGTTTCTGGTTAAGCCGCAGGTTGAAACTGATCGCTGGAATAGCTACTAGTCAATGTGACAGCAAAACAAAAAATACACTGGAATGAAAGTCTTGATAATCTATATCGAAGATCAAAGTTTTTGCATTCAGCTTAAGTCGCTTGTTAAGTAATGGTTTAGGAGGTAAAAACAAAAATAAACAACTTAGCGCATATTATATAGAAGCCTTAATTTGTTAACAATATGGTAATTAATTAATGAATAGTTTCTTTTAAGGAAACTATATCCGTTTAAGGAAACACCGAATAAGTTGATTCCGCTCATGTCCTTCGGCTACGCTCAGGAGGTCGTTCGACCAGCTCACCACGAACGGAACAGACTCACTACGAACGGAATCAACCCTTAACCATTCGTCCTGAGCCCTTCGACCACACTCAGGAGAGCCTCGACGAAGGACTTATCCAGAGATTCCTTAATTGGATTCTGTTCAGCCAAACAACCGTGCAAAGCGTTTGTTGCCTATAAAACGGTTTAGTTGCTATACTCGCGGGGTGTAATCTATCATTCAACTTGCACAAGAAATGCGCTAGTTACGCATGATTGAGGTGAGCATACGAAATGTAGACTTTGGCGACAATACCAACCTGTGCGGGAAAATATGACAGTTAAACATTCCAGACCCACATCACCCCATTTACAAGTCTATAAATTGCCGCTTACCGGCATTATATCTATTTCACACCGCATTACTGGTGTCCTGTTGTCCGCAGGACTGTTGCTTGTTGTCATGCTTTTTTATGCAGTCTCACAAGGCGCGGATGCTTATGCCGCCATGCAAAGTATGGTTAACTTCTGGGTGGTAAAATTAATGTATTGGGGATTTATTTACGCGCTGTTCTTTCATTTATGTCACGGCGTTAGGCATGTTTTCTGGGATTTAGGCGAAGGATTTGAGCCAGAAAAGCTGGATAAGTATGCCAAAATTGAACTAGCAACGGCATTTGCTCTCACTCTAGCCACATGGATTTTCATTTGATTAAGCCTATGATTAATAAAATAGCGGTATTTGGGAACAGCACTACAAAATCGGCAACCCAACACTGGTTGATGCAACGTATTACGGCGGTAATCCTGATTCCCTTATCCTTCCAGTTGATCGTTTTTCTTGATCTCTGTATGAATGCCCCCTATCAGCAAACAGTGGACTGGTTGCAGTCGCCCTTGAATCGGTTATGTATCGGAGTCTGGTTACTTGCCGTCTTCTATCATGCTGCCATTGGCTTACAAGTCGTCATTGAGGATTATGTTGCAGACCAGGGACTTCAAGCCAAGTTAATCAAGGCGATCAACCTGAGTTTTCTATTTTTGATGGTTGCAGCATTATTCTTTATGTTTCGGGTCATATAACCCACAACGGCACACATAAATCACACAGGTTAACAGGAAAATTCATGGCTGGAGCATATAAAATTACCGAACACGAATATGATGTCATCGTGGTCGGTGCGGGCGGCGCGGGTTTACGTGCAACGTTGGGGATGGCTGAAAAAGGTTTGCGCACGGCCTGTATCAGCAAGGTTTTTCCCACCCGTAGCCATACGGTCGCCGCGCAAGGCGGTATCAGTGCCGCGCTAGGCAATATGGGCGAAGATGACTGGCGTTTTCACATGTACGATACCGTAAAAGGATCGGATTGGTTAGGCGACCAGGATGCCATTGAATATATGTGCAAAGAAGCCATTCCGGCAATCATCGAACTCGAACACTACGGTGTTCCATTTTCCAGGACGGAAGATGGCAAGATATATCAACGCGCTTTTGGCGGCATGACGACCCATTATGGCGAAGGCCAAGCCCAACGTACTTGTGCAGCGGCTGATAAGACTGGTCATGCCATACTGCATACCTTGTATCAGCAATCCTTAAAGAACAACGCCCTGTTCTTCATTGAATACATCGTGTTGGACTTGATTATGCAGGACGGCGAATGTCGTGGTGTACTGGCTTGGTGTCTGGATGATGGCTCGATACATTTATTTAAAGCCCACATGACGGTCTTGGCAACGGGCGGATATGGACGTACCTATTTTTCCTGCACATCCGCGCATACGGTCACGGGTGATGGCAATGCGATGGTATTACGTGCGGGTTTACCCTTGCAGGATATGGAATTCATCCAATTCCATCCTACCGGAATTTATGGTTCGGGTTGTTTAATCACAGAAGGCGCAAGAGGTGAGGGCGGTTATCTAACTAACTCCGAAGGCGAAAAATTTATGGCGCGTTATGCGCCTCACGCGAAAGACCTGGCCTCACGCGACGTGGTCAGCCGTGCCATTCAGATTGAAATCAATGAAGGCCGTGGATTGGGTGAACACAAAGACTACGTTCACCTGCACATAGAACACCTCGATCCCGCCGTCATCCATGAGCGCTTGCCCGGAATTGCCGAGACATCAAAGATTTTTGCCGGGGTTGATGTCACCAAAGACCCGATTCCCGTGTTGCCCACAGTACATTACAATATGGGCGGTATTCCGACCAATTACAAGGCCGAAGTCGTGACTCTAGCAGATGGCAACCCGGATAAGGTCGTCCCAGGGCTGATGGCGATAGGTGAAGCGGCGTGTGTCTCGGTGCATGGCGCAAACCGCTTGGGTTCCAATTCTCTGCTAGACCTCATCGTGTTTGGTCGTTCTGCTGCTATCCGTTGTGCTGAACTCATCAAGCCCAAAACGAAACATAAGCCTTTGTCAAAAACCGCTTGTGACCAAGCTCTAGCCCGTTTTGATAAGTTCCGCCATGCCAATGGCAATCATCCTACCGCAGAGATTCGATTGAATATGCAAAAAACAATGCAAAGCAAAGCAGCTGTATTCAGGACGCAAAAAACGATGGATGAAGGCGTAACGATCATGAAAGGTGTCATGCAATCATTGAACGATGTCAAAGTCACCGACAGGTCGTTGATTTGGAACACTGATCTGGTTGAAACCCTGGAACTGGATAATTTACTGAGCCAAGCCATGGTGTCGATTTCTGCGGCCAGTAATCGCCAAGAAAGCAGGGGAGGTCATGCACGGGAAGACTACGCTAAGCGCGACGATGTTAACTGGATGAAACATACCTTGACATGGTTGAACGATAGTACGGTCACATTCGGTTACCGGCCTGTCCATTTGTACACATTGACGGATGAAGTCGAAGTAGTCATGCCTAAAGAGAGGGTTTACTAATGGCTGAATTCACCCTGCCTAAAAATTCCGTATTGACCCAAGGCAAAACTTATACAGCGCCAGAAGGTACAAAAAACATCCGCCGTTTTGAAATCTACCGTTGGGATCCTGACACAGGTGAAAATCCACGGATCGATATTTACGAACTGGATGCTGACCTGTGCGGCACAAAAGTGCTGGATGCCATCATCACAATCAAAAATGAAGTTGATAGTACCTTAACCTTCAGGCGTTCGTGCCGGGAAGGCGTGTGCGGTTCGTGTGCCATGAATGTGAATGGCAAGAATTCACTGGCCTGCACCAAGGCGATCAGTGATTATCCAGATACCATCAAAATTTACCCGCTGCCGCATTTGCAAGTCGTCAAAGACTTAGTGCCGGACATGACGAATTTTTATGCCCAGTATGCAGAAATTAAGCCTTGGTTGACTTCCAAAACCACGCCGCCAGCTACAGAACGCTTACAAAGCAGGGCTGACCGTGACAAACTGGACGGCTTATATGACTGTGTATTATGTGCCTGCTGCTCTACCAGTTGCCCCAGTTATTGGTGGAATAGTGATAAGTACCTCGGCCCCGCAGTGTTGCTACAAGCCTATCGCTGGTTAGTCGATAGCCGTGACGAAGCTACCGAGGAGCGGCTAACCCAGCTTGACGATGCCTTTAAACTGTATCGTTGCCATACCATCATGAACTGCACTGATACCTGTCCCAAGGGACTGAATCCCGCCAAAGCCATCGCGGAAACCAAAAAGCTCCTGGTCAATCGAAAAACCTAAGCGGTATCCTGTGGACGAGCTGGCTAAAATAAGGTGGCAATGCCGACGGGGCTCTCGAGAACTGGATTTGTTGCTGAACCGTTATCTTGAAACCCGCTATCTGGTTGCCGATGAGGAAGAAAAAGCGCGTTTTGTTGAAATGTTAAAACTGGATGATTCGGAGTTATTGGAACAACGTGATCGTTTATTTAACGTAACTATTAGCCCCCTATAGACCAATTCACCAGCTAACGCCATCTGAATAGCTAAGGGTTATAACCTTTGTTCGTCACCGTTTGCAGGTAGCTTGATATTCGGCAATGGGCCAGCGATAAGTTTCTGTCCTGAAACAGCCAAGTAGGGTACGAGACTGCGAAAGAATTCGCGTTTTATTGATTCGGCCTTATGAAGANNCCTTGAGCCTGTCGAAAGGCTTATGGGCCGAATCAATAATCTAGCTAAGTGTCACATTTTAACGCCAGGAGAAACTTTAGCGAATATTGGCAAGATTGCCAGCACTTGTCAAAGAACTGAATAATAACAAGTAGGAAAATAGATTATGGCTACAGGCGAAAACTCTATTGATTCGATAATCGGAGACACTAATCTCCATCAATTTCGAATATTCCTCGCTTCTCCAGGCGACGTCCCACTTGAGCGCAAATTAGCACGAGAAGCTATTACACACATCAGTAGTGAACGGCGTTTTCGCGGTCGTATCAACATTGAAATCATCGCCTGGGACCAACCTGGTGCGGCGGTTGCGATGGAAGCAGGCCTAACGCCACAGGAAGCTATCGCAGAGGGTTTGCCTAAACCCGAAGACTGTGATCTGGCCGNNCACCGAGTGGGAATATCTCAACGCCATCAAGGGTTATCGGACTAACCGTAAACCCGCCAACGTTTGGGTGTATCGCCGAAAAGGAGCTCCTAATCCTGTCCTTGATGATCCCGATTATACATCCACCGTTGAACAGTGGAATAAATTAACAAAATTTTTTGCTACCTTTACCAATCCGGATGGTTCACTGAATAGCGGTATCAATCCCTACGAAGCCCCAGATGACTTCAGGCAGCAGTT
>PMDM01000363.1 GCA_003155565.1 Methylococcaceae bacterium
AATCCATCACCGGCGTGTTGCCGGTAGCCATTAGTACAATCATGGTTTCGCCAACCGCACGGCCAAGGCCGATCATGACCGCAGAAAAAATGCCCGGACTGGCCGTTAATAGGACTACTTTCGTCATGGTTTGCCAAGGGGTTGCACCCAGCGCTAATGAACCCACCGTCAAATGTTTGGGGACACTGAATATAGCATCCTCAGCAATCGAAAAAATCGTCGGAATCACCGCAAAACCCATTGCGATACCGACTATCAGGGCATTACGCTGGTCGTAGCCAATGCCGAATTCACGATTAAGCCAGTCACGTAAGATGCCGTGAAACAATAAAGTTTCCAAAGGTACGCTGATAGCAAAGGCAAACCAACTGATTAGAATAATGACAGGTATTAAAATAGCGGCATCCCAGCCTTCGGGTATTTTTTGCCGTAGGCTTTTGGGCAGATATTGCCAGAAAAAGGCAAACAGCATAATAGCAATAGGTAGGGAGATGAGCGTTAAAAATAACCCGGCCAAATGTTTTTCTATAAACGGCGCTAACCAGAGACCCGCCAAAAACCCTAAGATGACCGTCGGCAATGCGCCCATGAGTTCGATGGCTGGTTTGACGACTTGGCGCATTTTGGGTGCCATAAAATATGCCGTATAAATAGCGCCCATCAAGGCGAGGGGCATGGCGAACAACATGGCATAAAATGCGGCTTTTAAGGTGCCGAACACCAAGGGTGTCAGGCTGTATTTTGGCTCAAAATCATTGCTGGCAGATGAGGATTGCCAGATATAAGCAGGTTTCGGGTAACTTTCATACCAGACTTGTTGCCAGAGCGATTTAATGGAAACTTCGGGGTGTTCATTTTCTATACGCCAAACATGTATTTTCCCGTCTGCTGATTCCAACAACAGCCGATTTGACCTTGGCGACAGCAGGGCAGCTACCGGTGGCGATGTGCTGACGCGTTCTTTAATGAGTTCCCGTTCAGCCGTGGAATGATACACGCCTACATAGCCATTGGCATCGACCGTCATAAACCCTTTGCGGCGTTGTTCAGACTTAATTGAGACAATCGCTTCGTTTGAAACTTTGAATGCCCGGATTTTTTTAAAGGTCAGCTGTTTAAGGTCGTTTTTGACCTGCGTCCATTGTGACACCAGACCTGTTGAGTCGCCGACTAACAAGGAAAGGTCACCATTCAGGAAGGTCAGGCTGGTGATCGTCTGTCCGGCTTCGATCACATTTTGTTGATGTTTTAATTTAGGCGCTGCTTTGTCAACGATGTCATAAGCACTTAACAGGCCTTCATTATCCAACAGGTAAAGTTGGCTATCTTCCTTATCAATCAACAGGTCAACAATTGTTTTAGCGGAGACATCCAAAACCGCTGAAGTACGGTTCGTGGTTGCTTCATCAGCAAACAATGACTGTTCTTTGGCAAAACTGACCAGATGAACTTTATTGGCGGCTTTTGCCACGAGGATGGTCTTGTCAGTTTCCACCTTGACAGCAATCTTTTCCAAAGGAGCGCCTGTCTCGTCTATTACCAGCGGCTGTTCGCCCAGCGGATATTCGAGTGATGGCGTAATCTGGCGGATATTGTTGGGATAAGTCACCTTGTATTGATGCTTGACGATCACTACCCTGCCATCTGAAAGGCCATAAGCAACGCCACCTTGGCTAATAAGGCTGCCTTGGGCAAAGCTGGTGATACGGACTCCATCAGGAATTGTCAGTGCCTGAGTTAATAGGGTCTTGCCGGTAGCCACTTCAAAAAATATGATATGTCCGCTATCAGTAAACCGGGCGGCCACTTCATTCTGTTCTTCCGTTTCCAGCAAAACTGTCTTACCCAATGCCTGCTCAGGAAGATCGTATTCAGCGATTGGACTAGCCGTTGCCGATCCAAACAAGGGTAAGACCACATACAGCAAGTAAAAGAAAATCAGTACGATGGCGACGATGACACCAAGACCGCCGACGACAACGCCGTAGCGTGCCAAGGCATCTTTTATTAACCGCCATTTTTGGTAAGGTTTGCTTGCTGCGAGCGTTACCGCTGATGGTGTTGGGTTCGTTAAGTTCTCAGACATGCGGCTATTGTAATTTCAATAAGTGACAACTTTGTGTATTTCGTTGCGGTTATCGTTAAAATCTGATAACTCCATTTTAAACGCATTACTGGCTGGATAGCATGAAATTGTGACTACACAATGTGGAGTCTGTATATTTAATGTCTAGCGACAAGAATAAAAAAATGGCCGAAGTCTGTTTCCAGTCTTCGGCCAAGTGGGCTTAGTCAACCATTCGCTTCTGAGGGGGTAAATGGTTAATGCAGACCACACATCCTTGTGTACGAGTCCTTGACCACTGCAACACTTTTTTAGCTACAACCTATTTGATCGCTGCCAAAGCCTTTGCTACGACCTTTGCTGGCAATGGGATATAACCGTCTTTAATAACAGATTGTTGGCCAGTTTGCGACAAGACCATCTTTATAAATTCATTTTCCAAAGGTGCTAACGGCTGATTGGGCTTTTTGTTGACGTAAACAAACAGATAGCGTGTCAAGGGGTAGGTTCCGCTGAGGGCGTTCTCGGGTGTGGCTTCAATAAAGGTCGTACTGCCTTTTTTTGCCAAAGGCACCATCTTTACGCCAGAAGTGGAATAGCCCATGCCAGAGTAACCAATACCGTTAACAGATTCAGTGACTGATTGGACGACCGAAGCAGATCCAGGTTGTTCATTGACGTTGCTTTTAAAGTCGCCCTTGCATAATGCGTGTTCTTTAAAATAGCCGTAGGTGCCAGATACCGAATTACGTCCGTATAACTGGATGCTTTTTGCGCCCCACGCTGCGACACCTGCATCGCCCCAGGTTTCAATGCTGGAACTGCCACCGCATTTGTTGGTAGAAGAAAAAATGCTGTCAACCTGTTCCATCGTCAGGCCTTTCACAGGATTGTCCTTGTTGACCAGAACGGCGAGGGCATCTACCGCTACAGGGATAGCGGTCGGTTTGTAGCCATATTTATCTTCAAATGCTTCTATTTCATCATCTTTCATTTCACGGCTCATGGGGCCGAGGTTTGATGTGCCTTCAGTCAGTGCAGGCGGCGCAGTGGAAGAGCCTGCGGCCTGGATTTGAATGTTGACGTTGGGGTAAGCGCGATTAAAGTCTTCCGCCCAGAGAGTCATCAAGTTGGCTAAGGTGTCAGAGCCAACGCTAGATAGATTGCCTGATATACCGCTGGCAGCCTGGTATGCAGGGATGCCCGAATCAATAGTTTGTGCGGCATGAGCAGCTGCGCCCGCAAGCCCGGCAGAAACCAGCCCCATCGCAGCAATAATTGATTTTGTTTTAAAAATTGACTTCATAGTTAGCTCTCTTGTAATAGACAGTGGTTGCATTATACGTTTAGTATTCGGGTAGCTTAATCACCTTTTATGACAGAATTATGACAATGACACAATTGCTTGGTGTTAATCTGCGCTTTCTTCAAATAAGGATTTTGGGTAGGTAATGGATAGCAATTGTGCACATCCTTGCTCCAAATGCGACCAGTCATCCGGCAAAATCAGTCGTGCCAAGGCGGCTGTTGGGAACAGTTTTTTATTATCGGGCAGGTCAGTTTCATTTAGTAGATAGATTAGCAGGTCTTCAAGCTCAGGGTTGTGGCCGACCAGCAATACCCGGCTAAAAGTAGCCGGACAATCGACCAGCACCGATTTTACTCGGACTAAACCTTCATCATACAAGCGTTTTTCTTGCTGGATATGATGATGGTCTATACCAAATACGTCACAAACTATTTTTGCCGTCGTAATGGCGCGGATTGCAGGAGAGCTGATAACTACTTCAGGTATTAACTGACCTTCCTTCAGCCATTCGCCGATGCGTATGGCATCACGTTTCCCACGCCCTTTTAAAGTCCGGTCATAATCTTCGCTACTATCAAACCGTTCAGCTTTGCCATGCCGTAGTAACCATAATTCTCTACTCATATTTTTCTCGTGTTATTTAGGTATTTGTCTGACTATCTTAGATACGAACTATATACTTATGTGTCATCAAGTGTTAATAATATATTATTAATATTAAGGTTTTGTGTAAACGATCACTTTTGAAAGGCACCCTATAGAACGATGGCTACACACTATGAGTTACCCGCAAATTTAACGGCTGAAAAGCTTATTGCAGCTTTAAGCGAAAAGGTTGAAATAGACCCTATTTCTAAACAGTATTTTTTGAAAACCTATTATGACAGCTTTGACTGGCGTTTATACAAGCAGGGCTTAAGCTGTGAATTTAACCGGTCAAAACAAACCTCTTCTTTACAAATAACAAATCGAAAAAATGGCGAACTTGTCGCCAGCACCATCCTTTTTGACGTGCCGTCATTCAGCAAACAATTTAATCCCGGCAAAGTGCGCCAGACACTTGAACCTATACTAGAAATGCGGGCGTTACTGGCAGTTTGTACACTGGAATGTGAGGCCTATCATCTCAATATTGTTAACGAAGATGGAAAGATTGTACTGCGCTTATTGATCGAAGAGTTTGAACTGCTCAAAAACCGCTTTACACTCAATCCCGTAAAGGGCTATGACAAAGTCGCCGAGCGCATTGCTGAAATAGTTACGGAGTTGGGATTAACCGCCGTTGACAAGCCAGTGCTGTTAGAAGCCTTAAAGTTACAAGGCCGCCACCCCAAAGATTATTCGTCGAAATTGGATCTTCACCTTACCCCGGAGATGCGAGCTGATGTCGCCGGCAAATACATATTCAGTTATCTATTGCGGACTATCAAAGTGAACGAACAGGGAACGATAGCTGATATCGACAGTGAATTTTTGCATGATTTCAGGGTGGCGGTCAGAAGAACCCGTGTTGGGCTTAGCCAAATCAAAAACGTCCTGCCGGAAGACGTTATTGCCCGTCATAAAGAATTTTTTTCCTGGTTAGGCCAGATTACCGGGGAAACGCGTGATTTAGATGTTTATTTGTTGAATTTTGAACAATACAAAAAAAAGCTACCGACTGTTATTCGACAAAGCATCAATCCACTGCATAATTTTTTGGCGGTAAAAAAGCAGAAATCACACAAGCAATTGGCAAAAAAACTGAGTTCTAGCAAATATTTAACGTCGCTGGCGGAATGGGAGGAATACCTTGCATCAACCCCACCTAGAAATCCAACTGAAGCGGATGCCAAATTAACGATCAAAGAATTGGCAGACCAAAGAATGTGGAAAATCTACAAGCAGGCCATAAAAGAAGGGGACGAGATTGGCGGACATTCACCGCCAGAAGCGCTCCATAAACTCAGGAAAACCTGCAAAAAATTGCGTTATTTGATGGAGTTTTTTCAACATCTTTATCCAGAACGCCGTATTGATAAATTGATTACGCGCTTGAAAGGATTACAAGATGTATTAGGCGATTATCAAGATTACGCCACCCAGCAGGAAAGGTTAAAACAATTCAGTGAGGAAATGCAGTCTATCAATACACCCAACAAAACCTTTTTGGCGATGGGCGTATTAATTCAGGATTTTGAAATTCGCAAGGGCAAAGCACGTGACCACTTTACTTTGCAATTTGCTGCTTTTAAAAAAGCCGAAAACCACGCTGACTTTCATGCCCTGTTTGCGCCGAAGAAGCTATAGGGTTGCGCTTCCATTCCACGAGTGAGTGGATTTTTATAACTGTTATCAAACTGGGGTTGAAATGAAAGTATTGGCTTTATACAGTATTAAAGGTGGCGTTGGTAAAACCTCAAGTGCGGTTAATCTGGCATTTAACGCAGCTCAGGCGGGTTATCGTACCCTGGTTTGGGACCTCGACCCTCAAGGTGCCAGCAGCTATTATTTCCGTATCAAGCCAAAAATCAAGGGTGGCAGCAAGGATCTGATGGCCGGGAAAAGGGATTTGGACGAGCTGATCAAAGGCACCGATTTCGATAACCTGGATTTAATCCCCGCAGATTTTTCGTTCAGGAATCTGGATTTGCTCCTGGATGACAAGAAAAAGCCAACCCGCCAGCTCAAAAAACGCCTTAAACCGTTGGCAGACGAGTACGATTTTATCTTTTTGGATTGTCCGCCGAATATTTCCTTATTGTCCGAAGCCGTTTTTGAAGCAGCGGATTTGTTGTTATCGCCTATAATTCCAACTACCTTGTCTTTACGGACGTTAGCGCAGCTAACAGAATTTATAAAAGACCATGATTTGACAAATCTTAGTCTCATTCCTTTTTTTTCTATGGTTGATGGCCGAAAAAATATGCACAAGGATATAATGCAGCAGGTACTTGCCGATTATCCTGCAATGCTAAAGACTGCTATACCTTATGCGAGTGATATTGAACGCATGGGATTGGAGCGCAAGCCACTGGCAGCTTACAGTGGCAAAAGCCGATCTGCAAGGGCTTATCTTGAACTTTGGCAAGAAATTCTGGCTCGTACTGCCTTGTAAAACCGAATAACGCCTTTTCAAATCTGGAATGATTGAAAGGAGCAAAACTAACCCAGTAAGTTGACGCGATATGGATTCCCCCAACCCACTTGATTCCACCCAATTCCTACAACAACAGCTACAGGCTGTCGTAGCGTTGCTGGAAAAGCAGGAGCTGGAAAATTCGCTGGTTCGGAAAAGCACTTCAAGCCACCATGACCTTGAAGAAGCGTTAGTCAGCAAACAGCATCAAGTGCGGTTGCAGGAGAAGATGTCCGACCTGCATCCAGCGGATATTGCGTTCATTCTTGAATCCTTGCCCCTGGATCAACGCCAAACGGTATGGAATTCAATCAAGTCCGACTATGACGGGCAGATATTGCTGGAGGTTTCTGATGCCGTAAGGCAAACCCTGATTTCAGGTATGGAAGAGGAAGAGCTGGCGACTTTTGCCAGCAATTTGGATACGGACGAAATTGCTGACCTTGCGGCGGACATCCCCAAACGGGCGATGCTCAAGATACTGAGGTCATTGAACAACCAGGAGCGCACTCACCTTAAAACCATTCTTTCCTATCAGGAACATCAGGTCGGCGCACTCATGGATTTTGGCATGATCACCATCCGGGATGACCTGACTTTAAAAGCCATCATTGCCTATATCCGCAAGTTAGGGAAATTGCCAGGCCATACCGATAAATTATTCGTTGTTGATCAATATAATATCGTTAAAGGCGTATTGCCTTTACAGCGGCTACTTACACATTCGCCTGCCCAGCATGTTGCCGAAGCGATGGTTACGGATTTTGTTAAGTTCCAGGTTGACCATGATACAGCTGACGCGTCCCGGGCATTTGAACGCTATGACCTGATATCTGCGCCAGTCGTTGATAAGCAAGGGCGTCTGCAAGGCCGCCTTTGCGTCGATAGCATTTTGGACTTCATCCGTGAGAAAACCGATGAAGATATGCTGAGTCAGGCCGGTGTCGAAGAGGACGAAGATTTGTTTTCCAGTGTCTGGAAGTCTGCCAGAAACCGCTGGGGTTGGCTGTTGATAAATATTGCCACGGCCTTTGCTTCAACCCGGATCATCGGTTTTTTTGAAGATATTATTGTGCAACTGGTCGCCTTGGCCTCATTAATGCCTATTGTTGCGGCAATGGGAGGCAATACCGGCAACCAAACCAGTATGCTGATTATCCGGTCACTGGCTTTAGGGCAAATTAACGCGGACAATGTGCGCCGCCTGATAAAAAAAGAACTGACGCTTGCGCTGCTGAACGGGACATTTATCGGTATTCTTATCGGTATGTTGAGTTGGTTGCTTTACCATGATTTGGCGCTATCTTTAGTTATCAGTTCGGCTATATTGATGAACCTTCTGGTAGCTGTGGTCGTCGGTCTTAGCATTCCCTTAGGGCGGTATAAATACGGCAAAGATCCGGCGGTTGGCGCCAGCATCATGCTTACGGCTATTACTGATTCTATGGGGTTCTTTATATTCCTGGGCTTAGCTAGATTGTTCCTGATTGACAGGTAAACTAATCTTTTATCCCTCTATAGCCGGAAGTAATGGGATAACGTCGATCCCTGCCAAAAGCCCTTGAGGTGATTCGTATGCCCGGTGGCGATTGCCGTCGTTTATATTCGTTCTTATCGACAAGGTTGATCGCCCTGGCGACGTGTTCTCGATTGAAGCCAGCGGCAATAATCTCATCTGCGGATTGATCCCGTTCCACATAACGTTCCAATATGGCATCTAATAGTTCGTAAGGCGGCAAGGAGTCTTCATCAACTTGGTCGGGCGCGAGTTCAGCCGACGGCGGACGGATAATGACACGCTCGGGTATGACGGGGGATATGGAATTTCGGTAACGTGCCAGTTGGTAAACCAACATTTTAGGTGCATCCTTGATTGGCGCGAACCCACCAGCCATATCGCCGTAAAGCGTGGCATAACCGACGCTCATCTCGCTTTTATTGCCCGTAGTCAGCAACAATTTACCCTGTTTGTTCGACATCGCCATCAAGATCACTCCCCGACAACGCGCCTGGATGTTTTCTTCGGTGGTGTCGGGGCTGGTTCCCATAAACAGCGGCTCAAGTGCGTGGGAGAAATCCTTAAAGAGGCTGCTGATGCCGATGACCTCATAGCGTATGCCCAGGTTTGCCGCCAGGCTGCGGCTGTCTTCAATGGAGCCAGCCGAAGAGTAGGGGCTGGGCATACCGACACCGACGACGTTTTCAGCGCCCAGGGCCTCGGTGGCGATGGCAGCCACCAGCGCGGAGTCGATGCCCCCGCTGAGACCTACCAGAACTTTTT
>PMDM01000188.1 GCA_003155565.1 Methylococcaceae bacterium
ATGAACGAAAGGCCAATCGTTTCTGTGAACGCTATAAAGTTGATGTGAATTGGGTTTCGGCTCAAACCAATAAAGAAAGAACAGATGAAATTGCTGATTCAGAGGTGATTATATGTACAGCTAGAGCAGGTATCCGCATTCTGGAAGGCCATTTAAACAATGCCCAAAAATTATTGGTTGTAGCAGATTCAAACGCGGTACCGCCAAGTGGAATAGCTGGGGTAAATTTGAATGATTTGGGTGCCACCGTTGATTTCGTTAATGGAAGCTTTAGTAGCATCGGGCCAATGGCTATCGGGAACCTAAAATATAAAACCCAGCTTGGCCTGTTTGAACAGATACTAAAGTCAGAAAAAGTCGCATTAATCGATTTTCCTGAAGCGTATGCGTTTGCTTTATCAGTACTTGAACAAGGGGCTAAAAGTAGCGGCAAAGCCTGATCCTTAATATCGATTTTTTTGACAGCAGTTGACGCACTTTAGCTATGAATAAGAACATATTTCCAAACATGGGTAAGTCATTAGTTCTGAGTTAAGGGAGATAAAAAAGACGCTGGCGGACCAAAGACAAATCAGTCAATAAACCCATAATCTAGAACCAAAGAACCATTATTCAGTCGAACCATCCTTGTAAATATGGAATTAAATGCCATAATTGCAATGATGATAATCCGAAGACTACAAAATTCCCTGGAACAGAATGTTGGATAATTATCCAGCAGTTGCTTTATTGGGGTCAAGACAAACCGGTAAAACGACGTTGGCATTGGCGATTGCCCAACAGCATCCGGTTGTCTATCTGGATCTCGAATCGACAGCAGATCGAGCTAAACTTCAGAATGCAGAATTGTATTTGGAAGAACACCAAGATAAATTGGTGATTCTTGATGAAATACAACGCGCTCCTGGCTTATACTAAGATCTCCGTGGCTTGATTGATCGTGGTCGCAGGGCAGGGCGGCGAAATGGCCGTTTTTTGTTGTTAGGATCGTCTTCAATTGAATTGCTGCGGCAATCTAGCGAAAGCTTGGCGGGACGGATAGCCTATTTGGAACTGACGCCCTTTGATGCGTTGGAGATCGGTGCGGAATGAACCGAAACATTATGGTTACGTGGTGGTTTTCCTGACAGCGCGCTGGCAAACAACGACAGTATCAGTATGCAATGGCGGCAAGATTTTATCCGTACCTACCTGGAGCGTGACATCCCGCAATTAGGTCCCCGCATCTCTGCAGAAACTTTGCGACGGCTTTGGAGTATGTTGGCGCATAACCAAGGCGAGATGTTGAACGCCGCCAAACTGGCGGCGGCACTAGGTGTCGATGGCAAAACGGTTGCCGGCTACCTGGATTTGTTGGTGGATTTGCTATTGGTGCGTAAACTTAAGCCTTGGCACAATAATGGCGGCAAACGACTCGTAAAATCACCCAAAACCTATGTGAGAGATAGTGGGATTGCTCATGCGTTACTAGGTATCGCCGATAAAGAAGCCTTACGGGGTCATCCTGTTTGTGGTCGAAGTTGGGAGGGTTTTGTGATTGAGAACTGCTTGTCGGTCGCGCCCCAGCGCAGCGAAGCCGGTTTTTATCGGAGTAGTGCGGGTGCAGAATGTGACTTATTGCTAACCTTTCCAGATCAGACAACGTGGGTTATTGAAATCAAAAGAAGCCTTGCGCCCAGCCTAAAAAAAGGCTTTTATTTTGCCCAGGAAGAAATAAAACCCAAGGCGAGTTTTTTGGTATATCCCGGCGTTGAAACGTTTTCAGTCGCACAAGATATTAAAGCAATTGGTCTGACGGCAATGTTGCAACTGATTGCTGCCAAGGATACCTAGGTAATGGTTCAATGTTGTCGTGTGCCAAACAGCAAGCATAGGCTATTATTAGCTTTCAATAACCGCAAATTATCAGGAATAAACAGGCTTAAATTATGACTAATTTACGAGTTGGTATTATTGGTCTTGGCAGGGTAGGGCGCGGTATTATTCGTGCTAATTTTGATCAAGCCGAGGGCGAAAAATTTAACATATGTGCGTTATCTGATGTCATGCCAGAAGATCAAGTGACGTACTTATTAGCCAATGACAGCACGTACGGCAGGCCGCGTTTTTCCTTAGACTGCGAAGATGGGTTTATTACAATAGGAAAGAAAAAAATTCGCTACGTCCGAGGCGACAGGCGGCGCAATATCCTTGACCACGAAAGCTTCACGGAGCTTAAGAAATTAGACTTGGACGTTATTATCGATGCCACCGGCACTGCCAAGATCAGTGACATGCGTGGGCTCATTGAACAACAGATTACTAAAAAGGTGATTTGCACTGCGAATATCGCAGGCATCGATATTAGTATTGTCTATGGCGTTAACCAGCACCTATACGATCCTCTGCAGCATCACGTCATCGCCGCCAGTACCTGCACAGGGAACGCTATGGTGCCTGTGGCCTATATCCTGAACAAACATATAGGGATTGATTATGCGAGGATAATTACCATACATCCAGCGCTTTCCGATCAGCGGGTGCTCGATGGCTTCCATTATTCTGTTGCCCAGCTTGGTCGAACCTGTGCGGCATCGATCATACCCATAGGCACGAATGTGGCCAAATCAACGGCCCTAGTTTTACCTGAGCTTGAAGGCAAACTTGATTCGATCTCCTATCGGGTGCCCACGGCAATTGTGTCAGCAATGGACGTGACTGCGACAGTAAGCAGGGATACCTCTTTGGAAGAATGTGCTGCGCTTTTTGAACAATACAGCCAACATGAGCTAAAAAACATTGTCTATTGCGAGCAGGGTGCTTGGGGACATGAAAAGGTAAGTATCGATTATTTAGGTACGGAATATTCCGCCATAATCCTCATGAAGCATTTGCTGGTGAGCAATAAGCGGCAACTGGGCATTTCTATAATGCACGACAATGAACGGGCTTATTGTTGCCGTGTCCTAGATGTTGTGGCCGCAGTACAACACGCCTGGGGGTAAGGGCAAGACACATAGGGGAAAAGCTGTTCCGAATAGGAATGCAGGGAATGTCGTCGCCAAACCTAGCGGCATGACCATAACCAATTGTTAACGCAATAAAAAACAAAATTCACGTTGATCAGCAGGAATGCTGAGTCCCACAAAATATTCTTTGAGATTTCTCTCACAAATCCAGGTAGGCGCATTAGACCTTTTGCATTTGCTGAATCATAATTCAACCGTAGTTGGCTAGGCGTAAGGATTCCTTCG
>PMDM01000058.1 GCA_003155565.1 Methylococcaceae bacterium
TTGCCAGTAGGCCGAATAATATTGCTATTGATTAACATAAGCGCATTGCTGATCTGCCTATTCACAGTTGACCGGTTTAACACCTTGTTATTGATCTATCTGGCAATGATCTGGTTAAACCGTTCCTTGTTGTGCTACTCCGGCGTACTTGCTGTGTTAGCCGATTTGGGGTTATGTTTAGTCAGTGCCAGTGCGGTTTATGGGGTATTGGCTAATGGCAATAGTGTTATCGCCGCGTTATGGTGCTTCCTGTTGTTGCAGGCATTACATCCCTTGATTCCCGGTAAAAAATTGCCCAAAACTACCAAACGCACTTCAACATCGACCGATACTTTTGACCAATCCCTGCAAGCGGCTGAAAACGCTTTGCAAGCAATACTTCAAAAGGCTTAAAGTAACAGAGGCGACCTTGATGAAGCTTTAAGCTATTTGGAAAGTTGCCTTAACCCAAACGAGAAATATTTAAGGGCATCAAAAAAACTATTGCAGAAATATCAGTGCCAGTGGTGTCCGTGTCCCCAGCCATGGCCGCCACCCCAACCATGATGTCCGCCCCAAACGAAATTTCCATAAGGCCGATATCCGTAAGCTATGGTAGAACCGTAAGGAAGGATATATGGCGCAGCCCTGTACGATGAGTGCAAACCCTAAAAAGACATTAAAACTAATAGTTTTTTCATTATCTGCCCCTGTAAGCTGAACACTATTGAGGCTAAGGGCACAATATTAAGGTTTTGAACCTTAAAATGTTAAGTCCATTTTAATCCTTCTCAATAAATGCGGACTTAATGGAATAGATCTTATAAAGAGTTACCGTCCAAAAGACTCCAAACTTGGCAGATTTTGATCCAAAAAAAGAAACCAGAATTCACTTTTAGTCAATTTTTTGGAATTATGCATCATGTTTTTGATTCATAAATTCGCCACTTGCATGGTGAAGCCAACGCCAAAAAATACACAAAAAGTGTCCGATGGTTGCTTAGATGTCTGCAACAAATGTAGTATTGCTGCGCCAGTAGCCGAATTGAGGTTTCCATATTTACGAAGAACAGCGCGAGAAGGCTCAATCTCTATGTCCGTGAGCGACAAAGAATTTTGCACAAGATCAAGAATAGGGCCTGACCCTGCATGGACTGCAAATGCATCTGGGCGTCGCCCCAGATTGTCGAGCACATTTCGTACTCGTGGGAGATAGTCTGACAAAAGTCGCGCAGTAAGCTCCTTAATTTCTTGTGAAAAGAATCCAAAGGAAGGAAATTTTCCCGACTCAGTTCCTATCCCGACGATCTTAAGAAGATGCCTGTCCATTGGATTCAAATTTGTCCATCGGTGAAATCCTTTTATTTGGATGCCGGCTTCTTCTGTTTTATCATCAACACAAAGAGCGGCAACACAACCATCGCCAAAGAGGAAGCGTTGAATAAATAACCCTCTGATCATATGGGCCAATTTCAGCTGGATACTTCGATCAGAAGTCGATGACATTGCTTGCTCTAGGTTTTCCAAGAGACTTGGACTCCAGAAATAAGGACTGCTTACTTCGCAGGAAACAATAACTACTTTTGACCCAGGGTTCGCACGAAGCCAAACATCCGCTTCGTGCATGGCCGAAATAAAACCGCTACAGCCATCACCACTAATAGGAAGAATGCTTGGAGAAACAAATCCAGGCTGCTGTTCTGCTATACAGGCGAGTACGGTAACACCGATCCCAGGAGATGTTGTGTCAAAAACGTTTGAAACAACGATAAGGCGATCTTTCGTTCTTAAAGGCTCCTTGCCTTCCATAAAGCGAAGATAGGATTTTGCACCCTCGTTGGAAATAGGGCTAGTCCCCTGGTACTTGCGCCACCATTGGCTCGGATTGGCCGGGTCAACTACTAGGTAGCGCTGTTTTACGCCAAGGCGTTCAAAAAAACTGTCATTGAAAATATCTTTGCATTCTTCTGTGTCAAAAAGTTGTGGCATTGATACCCAACGTTCAATGTCCTGGGACATCACTTCTCTGAGTTGGGATGTGTTATAGATATCACCTGGAAAATACTGAATCGAATCTGTAATTCGCATTGTTTTTTCTCAATCATATCTATGTTGTCAGACTCGATTGATTATGTCCTTCGTTAGTTTTTTTGTATGTTCCTACTTTAAGGAAATTTCAAACTTAACGCCAGGAACTATTTCACAGTAAAAATATGCAATAGTTCCTGGCAATTTGTCACCGTCACAATTGACAGATATAAGCTTGGCTGAAATTGATCATTTTGAGATTTTTCAATATTTACAGATGGTTGATTTGTAAATTTATTGAAATACTTCAAACCAATGGGATGGACTCCTCCCACCTTGCGGCATCGATGCGCCAGATTGGTAGAATTAACTTTCCAAACAAACGGCGGAGGAGTCCATACCATTGCAATGGAGAACGAGGAGTTTTTGGTATAGCATGTTTATAACCAATTGAATATTTGGAATTCTTTAGAAGCCAACTGATAGACGTTCGATAAAAAACTATTGATTCGGCCTGTTGATGTTTGAACCGTTCGTGCTGAGTGAGTCGAAGCACATAAGCCNNATCTTCATAAGGCCGAATCAATAGGGTAGGCATCCCATATTTTTGGCTTAGATTTTATTTGCCTTCCCACTTTTCAACAATCCGGTATTCAATTCCGTTTGAAAATCGACAGGATTCAACAAGACAAAAGGAGTTTGAATGCCAAATGATGGGATCAAATTCCAATGACGTTTGAGTTTTCGCTTTTTTTACCAGGGTGACGTGCGGTTTAAAGGGGCGGTCATCAATAGGGATGTCCAGTTTCCTGGCCAGTCTTGATAATATTTCAACGAACATTCCTATCTCTGGATTAGAGTCGGTTGTGGTCAGACATAAAATACCGGGTTTTTACCA
>PMDM01000056.1 GCA_003155565.1 Methylococcaceae bacterium
TATTTGTTGCGGACAGTTTGTGTTGTTGTGGTTTCTGCTTTTTTGGTTTTCATAATTGACCTCGGGGTGGGAGATTACCCTCTTAGCCGAGTGTCCGCTAATTCGGGGCAAGATCATACATCACCCAAAATAACACAGGCCGACAACTTTATTTATCGACAACCTTCAAGCGAATAAATACAATCCCCTTGTAATAAATAAAAGTTAGGCTTCACATAGGGTGAAACTAGCGAGAATTCCGCATGTGGATTATCCGGCCACATTCCGTGAATCTCCATCACTCAATCGCAGAGAGCATTTCAGGGGTATGTTATGACTGATGAAAACGAACAGAATCAATCGCAATCGCAATCGCAATCTCTAGTAGTCAACATTCAAAACTCATCTGACCCTGCGTTAGAGCGGAGAATATTTTCGGAGGTGGCTAGCGAAGGTCGCCAATTGGGTCTAATCTCCGATGTACTCAACATCTTGATCGCCGCTTACGAACGGAACTCTTCGGAACCGCTGGAGTCCAGCATCGTTAGCTCGCTACGCCAGTTCCACGAAATGCAGGTGCAGATTGAGAAGGAAAAGAAAGAGCGATCTCCCGAGCGGGTCATTGAGGCCCTGGAAGCTATGCGTCGCGAAGACAACGAAACGTACATATTAGTTACCTCCCGTCTTCGAAAATGGTTGAACGAACAACCGGATGCAAGCGGCGGTTCAACTACATGATGCCTAACTTGGCGCTCAACCGGAGCGCGGTTATAATGCGGTTTTGTTTTTCAGCTTTCCGGGCCGCGCCCGGTTAGCTTTACGTTAGGCAATATTTTCCTTAGCAAGTCGGAAAGTAGGTATATGGTGATGTAAACTGATTAAGTTAAGACAATCAACGTAAATTCTAACTATTAGGAGTAAACGCCAATGAAGAAATATATATTGGGTATGGTAATCGGTCTTTTGTATAACAATGCTTTTGCGTATGACAACGATGCAAAGGCGAAGCTCTATGACCAGACAGGCCAGCCTACAGGGGAAGTAAAATTTACTCAGCAGAAGAATGGTGTGGTGGTTGAAGTGCATGTCAGTAATCTCCCGGCAGGCTTCCACGGGTTCCATGTGCATACAGTCGGCGAATGCATCCCGCCTTTCACCTCTGCCGGCGGTCATTTCGATCTGGATGGACACACTCATAGAGATCACACCGGTGACCTACCCGTTTTGCTGGTGAATACCAACGGTAGGGCGCATGCGGTGTTCAAGACAGATCGCTTTGCGGTCGCCGATCTCTTCGATGCGGACGGCAGTGCGGTCATCATCCATGCGAACCCAGACAACTACGCAAATATCCCGACTCGGTATGTTGCAGCGCCGGACGCGACGACGCTGGCGACGGGCGATGCCGGAGCTAGGATCGTGTGCGGAATAGTGAAATAGGAAAGCATAAGTTTCAAATTGGCCTAACATTGCACTTAACCGGAGCGTGGCCATGTGGCTGTTTCTCATTTTTGAGTTTTCGTGAGCCGCGCCCGGTTAGCTTTACGTTAGGCCAAGGAAATATATATGGATGAGATCGTCTAAAGGTATATTTACTGCACCTTTAGCCACAGTATTTGTTACTGCTGGAGTGATTTTTTTGCTTGTTGCTGTGGTCGGCAATATTAGCGGAAAGATCGAACCTGGTGCCAAGGGGCGAGTCATTTCCGGGATACTCGGTTTAGCATTCATTATTATTGGCCTTTCAACCCGTAAGTCGGAAGCGGCGTTATCCGTGTTCCGACGATTGAGGCGGAACACCTGACGGTTTCCGCCCTACACCCTGAGGTTACAGCTAGAAGTCATAAGTCCAGACTTTCGATTTGTTTTCTTCCCCAAACCTCAAACACTCGTTCCACCCACCGTTATCCCATCAATCTTGATTGTCGGTTGACCGACACCGACAGGTACGCTTTGGCCTTCTTTACCGCAAGTACCCACGCCGCTGTCCAGTTGCAGGTCGTTACCAACCATGGACACTTTAGTCAGTACATCAGGACCGTTACCGATCAGGGTTGCGCCTTTAACCGGACAGCTTATTTTGCCGTTTTCGATGAGGTAGGCTTCGCTGGCGGAAAACACAAATTTACCTGAGGTAATATCCACCTGACCACCGGCAAAATTCTTGGCGTAGAGGCCTTTTTTGACGGATTTGATGATGTCTTCAGGATTGTCTTTTCCAGGTAGCATGTAGGTGTTGGTCATGCGCGGCATGGGTAAGTGCGCGTAAGATTCGCGTCGGCCATTGCCCGTTGGCTTAACGCCCATTAACCGGGCATTGAGCTTGTCTTGCATATAACCTTTAAGGATGCCGTTTTCAATCAAGACGGTTTGTTCTGTCGGTGTGCCTTCATCATCAATGCTGAGGGATCCGCGCCGTCCTTGTAAAGTGCCATCATCGACCACCGTGCATAAATCGGAGGCGACGCGTTCACCTACACGTCCGCTAAACGCCGAGGTGCCTTTGCGGTTGAAATCGCCCTCAAGTCCATGTCCGATAGCTTCATG
Organism: Methylococcaceae bacterium; assembly: GCA_003155565.1. Taxonomy (GTDB): domain Bacteria; phylum Pseudomonadota; class Gammaproteobacteria; order Methylococcales; family Methylomonadaceae; genus Methyloglobulus. The sequence goes on from PMDM01000056.1 coordinate 2,527, forward strand.
CAACAATATGCCCGGCCAGCCTGGGCCTAATACCACGGTCATATTCCCGGCTGGTGCTTCCCCTGCTTCAAGGTTAACTAGCGCTTGCCTGACGGCTTCACGTCCATAACCCAGTGCGGTATCTTCATCCATAAAATAGCTATAGTCGGTACGTCCACCGCCACCCATGCTGCCTTGTTCCCGTTTGCCGTTTTCTACCACGATGACAGACACATTCATCCGCACCAAAGGACGCACATCAGCAGCCAGCGAGCCATCTTGACTGGCGACCAAGATGCTTTCATGGACACCCACCATGCTGACGATAACTTCTTCAATCCGGCTGTCCAGTTTGCGGGTTTCAGTATCGACTTTGCGCAATAAATCTATTTTCTCTTGATCGCCCAATGATTTTAAGGGATTAGCCATAGCATAATAGCGCGGCCATTTGGCAATTTTCGGCAAACCGACTTGCGCCTCCTGGCCTAGTCGGACGATTGCTTTGACATTATTTGCGGCTTCCAGCAACACGGGTAGTTCGATGCGGTCGCTATAAGCAAAGCCGGTTTTTTCACCCGCCACAGCCCGAACACCTGCCCCTTGTTCAATATTGTGACTGCCTTCTTTGATAATGCCGCCTTCCAACACCCAGGATTCTGAATGGCTAGTCTGAAAGTAAATATCGGCAGCATCGACAGGCACGCTCAGCAACTGCCCCATGATAAGCTGGATGTCGTTGTCCTGCATCCCATTGGGTGCGAGTATAGTTTGTCGTGCCTGGGTTAGTAGTTCCATGTTATCAATAAGTAAAAGTTGTGGGTAAATTCAGTCCTG
>PMDM01000341.1 GCA_003155565.1 Methylococcaceae bacterium
TGGCGAACAAAAACGCCAGGATAGCTTGGGCCTTGTTGACCAAAGAAACCGATTACCTGCCGGAAGGCAAACCGGCCTAAGCCCGAAGGCAAGCCTTCTAACTTAAGCCGGTCGGAATAAAACACCGTTCAACCACGATTTGTAAAGCAACAACCGCTGATGGCGAACAGGTCGAACCGGCGTTTGCAAAACCTGAAATGTCCGTTGTGCCTTAGGGCACTTGAAAGCGATGAGGAGCAAACGCGCGAATAGCCCATTATGGCCCGAACAAATATGTTCAATTAAGAGGCCGAATATACGTGTGCAGTCGTACTTAAAAGCCAAAGGTGATTTTTGCTTGCAATACGGGAGGTATCCATATACGGACATTCAACTTAAATTGGGTTTGTATTCAACAAACTTGATTTGTGATAAGTTAATTGTCTCTTAGCAGACAGCGCTTAAAAATAAATCGTCTTTGAAACAATGCAGAGGTATTTGCCTGTTAGCAGGCTAAGTGAACCCAAAATGCGCGAAATCATGCATTTTTGGCTAAAAACATAAACCGGATATTGAAAAACATTGGACTTACCTCAAGAGACGGCCGTTTTTGGGATTCTTTAGCCCAAAAGCACGGATTTTTCGAGATTCCCTTAGGTTTTCATGGCTATATACAAAGCACAGGTTAGTTAAACCAACTTGCACTAATTTTAAAGTATTAGCTGAAATAAATTCCATTCAACCTGCAGCATGTCCATAGCCATGTAGGTTTTTAACCTTTTTCATGATTTATTGGGTTGGATAACTCAGCCTATTATTTCATGATTTCCGCAGCCGCCGCTTTTAATTTGGCTTCATCGGCTTGGATGGGTTTCATCATGTCATTTTTAGAATTTTTAGCCCCTGCCACTAGTTCATCAGCAGTCTTGAATTTACTTTTTAAGGTGTCAACGCTTGGTGCAACCGAACCATTGTGGCAACCCTTACAAGTGTCTGATTCGCCCGCGATTGACAGGGATGGCATTAAGCTAACTAAAGCCAATGTAGTCATTGCTATCAGAAGTTTTTTCATTCTAAGTCTCCTCAGGTTTATAGTAGTTAGTAATCTTAGAGATAAAGTTCGAACATTTTTCGATGTGTTTTTGAATGTCCAAGCGATTAGTCGTAAATGGGTTTTTTCAGCTACAAAAATTTTTTATCACATCTTGGATTTCAATGCAAATTCTCTCTGTACATGACAAAAATTATAAGAAGTTGATATAGCCCGTTGAAATGTAATTAAATACTGCATTTTGTTTTGCGAACATGAAAAGCGGTAAATTACAAATCAACGAACTGACGACTATCTTAAACGAGCATTTTCAATGGAACAAGGCCAGAATGGATTGCTTCGCTGGAATGTTGATCGCCTTGATGGGTGTGAGTACGGTCAATCTGACGCAGTTAGCCTTAACTTTTCCAAGTCGAGCTCAAATCCCGTCGCGTTACCGTCGGATGCAACGATTTTTTAGCGAACATTGGATTGATTACAATGACGTTGCCAAATTTATCATGAAGCTATTCGGATTCACCGATACAGACTTTTATCTGTCACTGGATCGAACGAACTGGAAGTGGGGTAAAACCAATATCAACTTGCTGGTTTTGGCTGTTGTTTATCGCGGTGCAGCTATTCCTGTGTATTGGTTGCCGTTAAACAAACGGGGCAATTCGAACAGTCGGGAGCGCATGGCTCTGTTACAACGCTTCATTGACCGGTTTGGCAAAAGCCGCATCAAAGGGCTTTTGGCTGACCGGGAGTTTATTGGCGATGAGTGGATGGGTTGGCTAATCAAACAGCGAATTCCTTTTTTTATTCGGATTCGTAACAACAGTATTAGTACGAATAGCCAGAACCAAAGAACACGGGTAGATCGTTTGTTTTATACGCTAAAACCTGGCGAGATTGGACAACGGCGGCAACTGAGGCCTTTAGGTTTACCTAAGCGCCCTCCGCTTGGCTGATGGCGAGTTGTTGATCGTTGCCAGTCATGGCCTTATTCAGGATGCCATTAAAATTTATGGTCTGCGCTGGGAAATTGAAACATTGTTTGGGTGCTTAAAAGGGCGAGGCTTTAAGCTCGAAGAAACCCGTGTAGTCGGTTATCTTCGCATCAAGAAACTCTTGGTGTTGCCTGTAATTGCTTTTTGCTGGGCTCATAAAGTCGGCGATTGGAAACACGATTGTGTTTTGCCTATCAAAGTCAAAACTCATCAGCGCAAAGCCCAAAGCATTTTTAGATATGGATTGGATTGTATCCGTTCTGAATTGTTTAATGTCTTTTCAAGGTCAAATAAGCAGCTCAGAAAATTAATTTCATTGCTGGTTACGGCACCTCCGGCGCTCTCTGCAAAGGTTTTGCCAGTACCCAGCTAATTTTTGTCATGTACAGAGGCAAATTCTTTAAAATTTTTCGGGGATACCCCTGCAATAATCAACGCAAATATGTTTTTGGCCAAATGAATGAGCTAACTTTTGAGTTAGCCATTTGAATTCTTCATGAGTAATTATATCGGTAATAAAGTATGTTTTTGTTGCGAGCCGTCTGGTTTTTATTCTAAGCTTCTCTGAACGACATCTATTAAACAAAAACATCCTCACTCGCAATTAGACTGCCAAAGGTTTTACAAGTGGTAGGATAGTACCGCTTTGAAGAGTGCAATAATTCATAAATAGGGCAAATAATTTGGTTTCGAATTCATCAGCGGAATTTCTTACCTTAATTTCAGAAGACTTTTGCCTTCAACGGGGCCATGCCTTGCCCTTCGGCGCCACGGTTGAGCGGGACGGAATCAATTTTTCTATCTATACGCGAAACGCCACCGGCGTTGCCCTGGTGTTGTTCCTGCCCGGCGAAGAAAAAGAAATAGCCGCCTTCCCGCTGGACAACAAAATTAACCGAACGGGCGACGTTTGGCATGTGTTCATTGGCGGCTTAAATCCGGGCATCAAATACGCCTATAAAATCGATGGGCCGCAGGCCCTACCACACTTATACGATGCCAGCCTTTTTCTGGCCGACCCTTACGCAATTGCCATAAATGGGCGAGTTAACTGGGCGAATGCGGAGCAGCCAACGTCATTTTTTCGCAAGACGGCCATAGTCAACAAGGAGTACAATTGGGGGCTTNNACAAGGAGTACAATTGGGAGCTTGACCAACCGATCAACCGGCCGCTTGCGGATTCGGTCATCTATGAACTGCATGTCCGCAGCTTTACCCAAGACAAGTCCTCGAATGTCAAGAACCCGGGGACTTTCCTTGGGGTAATCGAGAAAATAACCTACTTGGTGGAACTGGGTGTCACCGCCATCGAATTGTTGCCGGTCACTGAGTTTGACGAACTGGACAACGACCGCACCAACCCGGAAACTGGGGAGGCCTTACGAAACTTATGGGGCTACCACCCCTTGTCCTTTTTTGCCGTCAAGTCGGGTCTGCTTGAGAACTTCCGGGATTTGCAGGACACGGTTTTCTCCCTGGCAGGTCAGGTTGTCTCCGGTTGCTGGTTTCTCTGGTTTTTCTCCGTGCCGAATGATTACCACCTTTAAGTCTTCACTGGGCACAGATTTGGCGACTCATGGCAATGAAGCACTGGTAGCTACAATTCCGGCCAACAAAATTAATAACGACCCTTGCTTTATCATCTGGTTTCTCCCCTAGAGTTTATAATGATAGTGTAACCCTCATAAATCTACGATGATCGACAGCTAATCCTGCCGTAACTTACGCCACACGTGGGTTTCCAGATTTTTGCCTGGGTTGCCTATCCGATATGCGAATCTAGGAAATGCAGATCAGCTAAGCCGGTACGCTTATTACTCAAGATACCTCAAATATGCTGATCGGAGCACATTAAGGGGGATTGGCATAAATAGATAATTTCTCGTAAATACCCATCTATGATTTCCAGTATATTAAGGGTATCGGACTTGGGGGCAACGGTAATAAATTGCGTATCAAACGCCTGGTTTGCTTCCCTGGCTCACTTGTAAAATATAAAATGCTGAGCTACGTTTGTAGGGCACTATTGATTGTAATTGGCTCAAGTGCAATAAACGGCGCAGCTAACTGCACCAAATTTCTATCCATAACCTGAATCCTGTAGAGGGTAACTGAAGAATTTCGGTATCCATTTGGGACATTATAAAGGCCATAACATTAAAATCGAGTTTTAGAAAAAAATGAATTCGATAGTGGCTTTTTATAAAAAATTATGCAAACCCTGAACCCATTATTTGTGTCGATTCCGTCTGCGGTAAGTTTGTCGAACCGTAATTAAGTTCAACTTGTTTAGTTATCCCGTGCGTACCCTTAAATGTCGGTTTAGCGGGGTTTAGGTTTAAATTTGAAGAGGCTTCCCATGAACCATAAACCGTTTCATTCAGCGATAAATACATTAACGTTTTCAGCGCTGCTGGTGTTTTCAGCCGCATCGACAGTTTCAATGGCGGAACAGGCTAAAACTGCCGCAAAGCCTGTTAAGGCTTCATTATGCCCAGCATTTGGATGGAGCGAAGGCTTAGCAAACTACCTTAGCCAAAATGCCCAATTTCCTACCCAAGAGCCAAAAGTAGACTGTGACTTTCATGAATGGTCTTGGGAGACATTTGTTTGGGCCACTGCGTTAGATTCAAATGGGATTCCCCGTTTTATGACGCTAAGCACGCCGGACGAGCTTTTAAACAATGCGCTGGTGGTAAAATCCGGCTCGGTACGTCCCTTAAGGTTAGGTACCCGATCGCTTAAGCCACATGCCACTGCCAATGCGCCCGAAGTCGCGGGCGCCATCGTCGAGGCGGATAGCAATATGATGGTTGCGCCTAACGGTTACCCCGTGTATGCATCGGTGCACATGAATAACTTATATTTTGCCACCGCCCAAAACAACTTGATTATTGACCAGGGGTATCAAAATAATGCCGATAAGGACACTTACTTCAATGTAGGGGCCGCAATATTTAAAGCCACCTGGATGCGGTTGGACGATAAGCAATCGGCACCTGCCGGTGCCTTTACCACTCAAGCGGAGATACCCGTACTGACTGTTGACCCTAAGACCAAAATGGTCGTCACCAGCGGAAAATTCCTTAAGGCCACGGTCGCCCTGGTCGGAATGCATGTGGTTGGAATAACGGACAACCATCCTGAGTTCTTATGGGGCACTTTTGAACACAATATGAATAGCCCCATGCTGCCGGACAATTCATTTACCCCCAGCGGCAGTTCGGCTAAAAATTATACTTTTTATAGGGCCAATACACCGTACACCAATGTTAACATTGCCAATCAAGGGCCTCCGGCATCACTTGCTTTTGACGAAAACACCCAAAAGTTTTCGCCGATCACCAATGCAGTACAGGAAAACATGACGGGCGGTGAAAACAATTCCCCACAAGGCCCTGAAAATATTGGAAACCTCAACAAATCAGCTCAAGGTTTTCTTTCAGCCCAAAAAGGGAATGAGGCATTGTTTGCCAATTACAACCTGATTGGCACAGTGTGGATGCAACCGAACACGTATACAATATCAAATAATAATTGGCAAACCCTCAATCAGGCCAATGCCGTAGGTTCGGTAAACTTAGCCAATAGCACTGCCGAAACATTTCAACAAGCTGCCACTAATAAAGGTTCTTCATCTAATTTTGGCAATTGTTTTGAATGCCATAACCCCCAATCGTATGCCCAAGATGCCCAGGGGCCTGCACAATTGAAACCACGTAGGATTGGGATTAGCCATGTGCTGGGTATAAATACGCCCTATGCCGTACCTAATCAGATACCAGTGAAGTAAACGTAGGCATCTGATAGGATCAGTTAAGATATGAAGCGCATTGTTCGCTGACGATGCGCTTCACTTGGCGTTGTTGAAGGCGGATTTTACCCTGGCATTATTTGGCTTCTTTGCCGTTGTAATCTAGCGTATGCCGCCTTCCTGAACGATCCATAGCACCCAAGACATGCGGTTTCTTAGTGGTGGCCTCGTACCAGGCAGGCAGCGATTTAAAAGTTAGCACCATATCAAAATCGGCCGCAACGCTGCCAGGGTTCATAGGGACATTACCCAACCTGTCTTGAAACCAGCGCATCCATTCATTGGAGCCTGGTGCTGGAGAATACAGGTAGGGACTCCCCGTGCCGTTGTTGACTGGAACCGTAGTCATAAGAGGTAACAGAAATGAATCCATGCCAGTAGATGGATTATTTACGTCCCATTGCGCGCTGCTATGACAACTCATACAGGATGAGTCTTTTGCGTTTTTAATGTATTGCTGCTTACCGTCTACGGTTATGGAAATGTCGTTCATGGCCCCATCGTTAGGTCCGGACAACCGCTCACCCCAACCAAATGTCGCCCCACCGTAAGCTGGGGCTGCAGGATTGTTCCAGTTCTCAAGCAGCGGGGCAGTAGGTTCTTTGGTGCTGTTGGCTTGCGGGTCATTGCCCCATTGCGCGCCTAACGGCACCATTTGATCCCAGACGCCATTTGCCCCTGGTTTTATATTCTGGTCATACACCAACGTCGAAAAGACCCAGCCCGTTTTGGGTGCTGACACGCTGTCTTTGACAATAACGTCAAATTGCATCAGGTAGGCGTTAACTACTTGCGGCTTGGGCAATTGTCCGGTTGTGGCATTGGTTGTAATGTAGAGTGGCCAGATTTGACTGCCGTTCATGACCGGCCAAACGCTCGGGTCAGCAGTGATAAAAGCCGCCTTTACTATTAAAGAACCTTCAGAAAACTGGGTTGAAGCAGCCGTAATTGCAGGTTTGAGCGCGGTTTTCCCCCAAATTTTTTCCAGTGTTTGTGCAGCGGTTTTGTCGTAGTATGTCAAAACGTATGTGGTGATCGGCTTGGTCAAGCCGCTGGCCTGAAACAATGATGTATCAAGCGAACTTGTGCCCACATACATGCCATGGATCGATTCTCGCTGCGTGCCCAGCCAAGGTTCGTTATACCAACCACGCTCCTGTGCATTCCAGTGCGGATAATCTTCCAGTAAGACACGCATGTCCTTACCAACCGCCTCTTTCAGGGCTTGTGCATATGAACCGGCATTTTGGGTGGTAATCACGCCGTTATTGATTGTGGTTCGCCAAGGCATAGCGGGTGCGTCTGAGTGTGATGGGTACTGATGGTTTAGTTTGAAGAGCGGCCCGTTGTATTCTGATGCTGTGGGAATATGCCCATCGTTATCGATAAAAGGAGCGGTGGCGGGCTTAGTTGCAAAGGAATTAACAGTAAATATTGAGCANNCAAGCAAAATAAACGCATATTTAAGGTACATAATATTTCTCCAGTTTGACGTTAGTTAATTTTGATTGTCCAACTTAAAATTGGGCGCGACCTATGCCCACAAGTCTCCTAGTAAAACAAAACCGCCTTTACTATTAAGCCAATAAAAAAGTAAGGGCCATCAACTCAAACAGCACAAATCATCGATCTATTTGACCAATCGAGCGCTTGGCCTGAACGAAACATTAGGCACTGCAAGCAATATTTTTCAATGGGTTATGAGTTAAAATTTCTAACATCCGACAACCTACTGGTCGATATACAGCCATTTAGGAATTAGGAGGCCTAATGGCCATTCTGTGTTAAGGCTAGCTTAACACTATATCTTGTCAATAAGGATGGTAAAATAAAACTGGGTACGATAAAGGCACTGCCAAAACCCTGATATGAAAGGCTATAAAAAGAGGTTTTTTTAAGGTTGTTTGAACGTCAGCTTTCTAAAATTCTGAAGGTCGGGTCATGGCCGATTTCGACTAAAACCGCTT
>PMDM01000447.1:0-829 GCA_003155565.1 Methylococcaceae bacterium
GTCGGGTTTTCAAAGGGATGTGCGGAATTGGTATTAAAAAAACCACCGCCGTTAGTGCCAAGTTGTTTGATAGCGATTTGTGATGCGGCAGGGCCAATCGCAATCACTTGAGTATTGGCTTGTTCGGGTTGTGGGTTGGTTTGAACCTGTTCGACTAATGGAATCTTCAGGTACGGTTTGAAGGTTTGCACTACGCCTTGGCTTACTAACACTAATGAAAATACCAATGCTAGTGGCAGTAAAATGTATAAAAATCCACGGGTTAAATCTACCCAAAAATTGCCGATAACTGTTGCATGAGTGCGTTGAAAGCCACGTATCATCGCCACTAATACCGCCATTCCGGTCGCTGCTGACACAAAATTCTGTACCGTCAAACCTAACATTTGAGTTAAGTAACTCATCGTCATTTCACCAGAATATCCTTGCCAATTGGTATTGGTCATAAAACTAATCGCGGTATTAAAAGCTGAATCGAACGAAACATTCGCAAGTTGTTGCGGATTTAACGGTAAATAGGCTTGCGCTATTTGTAAAATGAAAACCGCTAAACCACCGAAAAAATTAAACCACAGCAAAGCCGCCGTATATTCTTTCCAAGTCATTTCTTGGTCTGCTTTAACGCCACTCAAACGGTACAACACGGATTCCACCGATGCTAAACAACGATTAAGCACTACCGGGCGGTTGTCATATACGTTTGCCATATAAACGCCGAGCGGCTTCGCTAACAATAACAGTGTGATGAGATATAACGAAATTTGAAGATAATTATTGCTGAACATTAAAATTTCTCCGGAAAAAATAACGCCACTAACAAATAAATGAA
>PMDM01000447.1:963-10339 GCA_003155565.1 Methylococcaceae bacterium
CTCAACTGATTTTTTTAGGATAATGAAGGTAATGAACGAGATATTACGGTTTACGGCAGCAGATTTCGATGTCATCAAAACCTACGTCCGCCTAGGATTTGGTGCGAGTATTATCACGGAGACATCCTATGAGCCGGGTATTGATTCCGAATCTTGTCCGCCCTGGACTCCGACTCCTGGTAAGTTTTGTACCTCGTTTAACAGAGGTGATTAGTCGCCAATTTTAAATTTACTGCATTGAATCCGTTTCAGAACACTTACTAGCCAATCAATTTCGTCGTAAGTGTTATAAACCGCCAAAGAAGGCCTAACGGTACTTTCCAAACCAAAGCGGCGAAGGATTGGCTGGGCACAATGGTGCCCGGAACGCACGGCGATTCCTGCCTTATTTAATTCAGCCCCTACATCCTGGTTATTATGACCTGCCAGAATAAATGACAAGGCACTGGTTTTTTCAGCAGCCGTGCCAATCAACCTTAAACCCGGAATACTTTGCAACACGTGCATAGCATAAGCTAATAACTCGTGTTCATAGCGGGCGATGTTTTCAAGCCCGATTTTTGTCAGATACTCCAAAGCCGTCCCTAAACCGACTGCATCAGCAATATTGCCGGTGCCTGCCTCAAATTTGGCTGGCGCATGTTGATATGTGGTTTTTTCAAAAGTCACATCTTCAATCATGTTTCCGCCGCCTTGCCAAGGTTGCATGGATTCGAGTAGTTCCGATTTGCCATATAACACGCCGATGCCGGTTGGGCCGAAAATTTTATGTCCGGAAAACACAAACCAATCACAATTCAGCGCCCGTACGTCAACGCGCAAATGCGAAACAGACTGAGCGCCATCCAGCAATACCCTGGCGCCGACACGATGCGCCATGGCGATCATTTCCTGGGCGGGTGTTATAGTGCCCAAGGCATTTGAGACTTGCGTAAAAGACACTAACTTGGTGTGGGAATTTAGTAGTTTTTGATATTCGGACAATAACACTTGTCCGTCATCATCTACTGGAATCACCCGAAGAATTGCGCCGGTCTCCGCACACAGTTGCTGCCACGGGACAATATTGGCATGATGTTCCAGCCAACTGATGATAATTTCGTCGCCTTCACCGATATACTGACGACCCCAGCTTTGGGCGACCAGATTGATGGCTTCGGTGGAACCGCGAACAAACACAATTTCAGAGGATGAAGCCGCGTTGATAAAGCGAGCAACCGTATCCCGCGTGCCTTCGTAAGCATCCGTTGATCTTGCCGCCAATTCGTGAGCTGCGCGGTGTATATTGGAATTTTCGTGTTCGTAGAAGTACGAAACCCGGTCAATGACAACTTGCGGTTTTTGCGTGGTTGCCGCATTATCGAACCAAACCAGTTGATGGCCGTTCACGCGCTCCTGGAGAATGGGGAAATCACGACGGACAACATGCACATCAAAAGGCGGATGGGCAGAACCCAGCGCTGGCGCATTAAACCCACCGGTTTTCAATTCATCAAGAAAGTAGAAGGTTGGGCTCGACCCCACGCTTGCCGGGACACTTCCGGAGGGTGCAGGAAACGCAGCGAAAAGCTGTTGCAGCTCTGCCTCGCCCGGTAGGCCGTAACTCTGCGGTGAAAGGCCGGCTATCAACGAAGCGTCCAAGTTAGCCAAGGAACCGGTCAAACCTGGGATTGCCGTAGCAGCGGGAAGGCCAGGAACCGAACTGCCCGAAGCGCTTTTCGGCATTTTCCCAGTGGCCGCTGTGTTTGCCGCGAAAAGTTTTTGCACTTCGGCTTCCAATGCCTGCGGTGAAATACCCGCTTCCACGGATTTGCCGCTATCTGCCAGCGATCCGGCAGCCGATTCGTGTGCCGCCTCCGAAGACGGGATGGCAGGAACTGGACGGGTATCGACACTTCCAGGAAGGTTGCTTCCAGAAGGCGGGCGCGTCACCAGCAACTGTTGCAGTTCAGCCTCTCCAGGCAGTCCAAAATCGTGCTGAAAAATACCGGCCAACACGGCCTTATCCAGGCCCGCCAAAGACGATGGCAAGCCATGGGCCGTCGCTGAAGAAGGCGGATTGCCATAAATCGAGCCCGTATCAATACTGTTCGGGACACTCCCGAAAGACGGCTTTTGCGACGCGAAAAATTGGCGCACCTCCGCCTCCCCTGGCAGGCCCAAGCCTTGCGGCGTAATACCTGTCACCCCGACTTTGTCTAGGCCAGCCACAGGTGAAGCCAAGCCTGACGGTACGTGCGATGACGCAATACCCAGTCCCGAACCATCGCAGGGCAGCGCTAAAAACAGCTCATTGGCAAGTTTAGTGAGCTGGCCTATATCGGGCAACGATGCGGCACCTAAATTTTCCGTAAGGCCGGGTTGCGCTGGATTGGCTTGTTCAAATTCACTTGTATTCATGATATTTGCCCACATCAACGTTCTCGAGCACCCCAAGCGCATCATCCGTCAACACCGCCAGCGAGCAATACAACGAGATGAGATAAGAGGCGATCGCCTTGTGGTTGATGCCCATAAAACGGACTGAAAGCCCCATGCTCAACTCGCCGGTCAGGTTGGGCTGGTAAAGGCCTACCACGCCTTGGCGGCTTTCTCCGGTGCGCAACAACAGGATATTGGACTTGCCCTTTGTTACTTTAACTTTATCGCTTGGAATGATCGGCAGGCCCCGCCAAGTCAAAAACTGTGAACCGAACAGGGTGACAATAGCGGGCGGTACGCCCCGGTAGGTGCATTCACGTCCAAACGCTGCAATAGCCTGTGGATGGGCCAGGAAAAACGCGGGTTCTTTCCAAACACGGGAAATCAGTTCATCCAAATCATCGGGCGTGGGCGCGCCGGTGCCACCCTTGACCGGCTGTACTTTCTGCGCTGGCGCTACGTTGTTGAGCAAGCCATATTCGGCGTTGTTGATCAGCTCGCTTTCTTGGCGCTCCTTGATGGTTTCGATAGTCAAACGCAATTGCTCATGGATTTGGTTATGGGGGCTGCTATACAAATCGGCGATCCGCGTATGCACGTCGAGTACGGTATTGACCGCATTCAACCGGTACTCACGGCCCCATTCTTCATAATCGACAAACGTTTGCGGCAGTTCTTTTTCATCGAGGCTGGAACAATCCACCAGGAGGTCATTTTCATTCTTGACTTTGTTGACCCGATAAATACCTGCCTCAAGGGGTGTCCAATGCAACAGGTGAACCAACCACCGCGGGGTGATGGTTGACAACATAGGGACGGTTTTGGTGGCATTCGCGAGTGTACGTGCGGCGACATCGCCTAACGCGGTATGCGATTGGCCTTCATGGATATCAGACATAATGTTTTCCTATCTTGTTGTGTTATAAAAGATTGTTCCCCAACCGAAGGTCTGGGTTCAACGGTTGATATTATTATTTTGAGCCTTTCTTAATTTCACTTTATATCCCGTCCCCGCCAGCAAATGATTTGCTGCGCACATTGGCCTGGGTGATATTGCTGTCAGGGGGTACGCNNAAATGACGACATCATCTTCAACGATAGGATGGCGGGCATTGCCTTTGACAAGAATGCCGTTATCGTCTTTTAGGAAACGTTTCGCACCCAGGGTAACGGCTTGATACAGGCGGACATGCCGCCCGATCACTGTTGTTTCGCCTATGACCACGCCGGTGCCATGGTCGATAAAAAAACTCTCGCCGATTTGTGCACCAGGATGGATATCAATGCCCGTGGCGGAATGGGCTATCTCGGCAATAATACGGGCAACCAACCCTGCGCCGAGTTGGTAAAGGATATGCGCTATTCTGTGATGGATGATGGCGGTGATGCCTGGGTAGCAAACCAGGACTTCGTCAATACTCAAAGCCGCCGGATCGCCCTCATAAGCGGCTTGAATATCGGTGTCAATCAAGGCCCGCACCGCTGGAAGTTGTGCGGCAAATTGGCGGGTAATGCTGATAGCCCTCGCTTGGGTGTCATTGATGCCTGCTTGCTGCTCGGCCACAAATTGCAACTCAAGACGGATTTGATTATTTAATTCCTTTAACAGGCTATCAAGGGTATGGCCCACAAAATAATCAATACCCTCATCGGTAAGGTCAGGCAAACCCAAACGATTAGGGAACATGACCGCACCCAAATTATCTAGGATGGCGCTTAAAACTTTTCGTGAAGGCAGCTTAGGCGGAAAATTCTGGCGGTGTCGGCTTTCTAACGAACGTAAACGTAATTGACGCAGTTCGACCACCAAGTTTTCTACTCCCCAATCAGGGCTTTTATTATGACCTGTTTCATAGCCCATAACTTTACCCACCTACTTAATACGATGGCTATCATGTTACGAGGGAGTTTGTGTTTTTCTAAACGATATAATTAGATAGGTATATCGACAAATATGAACTAAAAAGAACGACAGGCCTCATTGCTGCCACAAATTAGTTTGTTGCGTAAACTAGTTCCGGCCAGGGAAATACTTGTCCAAACAGATATTTGCAGGTATTGCCAAAATAAAATATTGGTTTTTTCTCGTATCGCTTGGCAGGACGGAGACAACCTATACCCGTCCTGCCTTGTTGAATGTTGATTTTCTCTTTCAGCTTCAATGCGGTTTATGCTCACTCTCGACTTGTTGCCAACCGATCAAAAACAGAATTATGAATACCGTGAAGACAATTATTGAAATCATGGCGTTCTCCTATAGCTATGAACAATGATAATGTTGGGCATTTATCCCAACATAAATAAGCAGCATTAAATATGCCACAGTCGGCTTCAACACTGGGTTGTTACCAAATCCAGGACAGCCTTGCCATTCCAGGCTTTACCCAATGTTTGTCAGCCTGGAGCGTTTGGAAAAAGCGAACCAAAGTAGTGAGTTAGACCCTTAAGCTGCACTGGACAAGTGCAGCTTAAGGGTTGAATCCCAAAACTAAGATTGATTCGCTTCTAATGGGTGTCCAGTTGTTTCCAGCTTGCCTAAATAATCAAACGCTATCGCCCTATAGTAGCTACCCTCTACCAAATCAAAATTGGCACTGCGAGCCAAAGAATGGGTTTTTTTCTGGTCAACCTTTTGTAAAATACTCTGCCCATTGACCGAGGCCACCACCGTTGTTAATTCATCTAAATTATCCAGTACTACGCTATCATTACCGTGGTCGAGATAGTTTGCCGACACACTGACATAATTCGGGGATAGTTTGGTAATCAAATCAAGCACTGTTTCATCCTTGGCCCGATAGTCAAATTTAAGTGCAATTTGATAACCTAATTGGCGGTAATTATCCAGGCCAGCAAGCAATTCTCGATAATAACGCGCATATTGGCTGTGCACCGACAGCACGATAACAACGTATTGGGTATTCAAGCCGCACTGGGCGATGACTTCACCAAAATAAACACCATGATCGTGTTTTATGCCCAGTATGTGGCGCGGATCGACCTCCAAAAAAAGGCTGCTGTGCGATGGCAATAAGGTCAGGAAATTGAGCATGTGTACGGTACGCGACAAGCGGTCAAAATTAATGATGGACTCTAAACTGGTCGGCTGTTTTTCATTATTGGCTAACAGGTTTTCAATTTCGTTTTCGCACAAATATTGTGTGGCGTGGGTGGAAACTTCAATCTGTGCGGCATGGCCGATAATGTTTGTAGGTTTCACCGTGTGTCGTATCGGTGAAAAACGACTGTCAATCAGTATCGGCCCGAATAGCCCCCTGACTTTTTTATCTTTCAAGATAAATGGTCGATAACTGGAGCGATGTTCCCGCCCGAAGCGGCCATTAAAATATTCAACCAAATCATGTAACGGCATAACTGTATTCCTCTAGCTATTTTTTTTAATTTCTGGCTTCAACCACTGGTCAATTATTTGTTGATACACATAGCGACGGTAGCGAAAAAAATGGGCGGGGTTTAACTCCCGCCCTAACGGCATCCTTGCAAGGAGGTGGACATTTTCAAATATTCCTTAATTCGAAAACCACGATGATAAGTTGGCAATACTGGTTTAACTGTTCGGTCAGAAATAATTAATCAATTATTGCTGCTTTCGTGTTGAGGTACATGGTAATGCGGTTTATATTTTTATTAAAACGATATAATCAGATTTATTTATCTAATAAATGGATAATGATCTGCGCGTTTGTGTGCCTCTAATCTAAATCAGACCAACTAACAACAAACCTGATCTTTCGAAAAATCGGGAACCTTATTCTTCGCCCGATTTCCGATAGTTTTGTCGCCATA
This sequence comes from Methylococcaceae bacterium, assembly GCA_003155565.1. GTDB lineage: Bacteria > Pseudomonadota > Gammaproteobacteria > Methylococcales > Methylomonadaceae > Methyloglobulus. The sequence continues at coordinate 7,192 of PMDM01000447.1, forward strand.
AACCTGCTTGATAATTTCCCTTTTTGCTTCTAACCAGTCACGAATTTCATAACCCGGATAAAAATTGCGTTTTTCTGCCTTGTAGTAGGCTGCCTCAGCAATCATTGTTTCTAAAACATCCAAGCTTAGGTGTTGTTTCGGTGCTGGCGAATTCACAGAAAATCCAAACTTGATCAGGTCGACGAAATCCAGCGGGACTTCCCCTTTAATACCGATTTCTTTAGGTTCCAGCTCGGCTAAAGTGCCAAATAAACGATCCCAAAGTGAAAGCACTGCACCGTAATTACTGTCATGTTCATGACGTTGTGTGGAATGGTGGACACGGTGTAAATACGGCACAATAATCAGGTAACCCAGAAACCTCTCGCCCTTGAATGCCAGGTTGCTGTGGTGGAATATCAGGAACAAGGTGTTTATGGACTCATTCGCCAATACGACAGCCTTATCAAAACCAAATATGACAATGTAAGTAGCCTTAACTAACGTGATAATAATCACGTCCAACAGATGAAGCCTAAAAGCCGTTGAGACATTCAAATACGGGTCGCTGTGATGGACTCTGTGGAATAGCCAAAGAACATCAAATCTGTGACTTGCCCTGTGCCAAATATAAAGCGAAAAATCGAATAGCAAAAACGACACAACCACTTGCCATACAGGGGCTGGCAAGTGATCGCATAACCACTGATTCGAATTCTGTTCCGCCAACACCAGTAATGTTGAAGCCGATATCAACGACAGCACCATGCTGTTGAAGATAAACAAACCTATGTTGGTTTTATAAGATGTACGTAATTTATTTGCTGGAAGTTTTTTTCTGGGAAAGCGGTATTCTAATCCCGATAGCAAAACAAAAAACAGGATTAACAAAAAACTAGCCATTGTTCCCGGGAGCGATGGCGGCACGGTAAAACCTGAGTAAAATAAGGCTGTTGGGGGGCTGGTACTTAACATGGCCTGACCTCAATTCAATACGGATATGAACTTGGAACAAACAAGGTAACCTTAAGCCTTACAGCGCCGCTAAAAAGCGCTAATTTCTTCTATGAGTCACCTTTCTTATTCTATTGAGGGACATCCTAACGCAAGGCTTAGCAATAATAAAACGATATAAACAGATTTATTTATCTAAAAAATAGATAATTACAACATTGTTTTTTTGTCTCCTGACATAAGGAATCGCTGATTTAATACGCGATTCCTGCGGTGTATGGATCCGTGACCGCTGAAAAATACAGGATGGATTTATTCAGTATTCTTTGTGGCTAACTGGGGATTTTCGCTTAACCAATTACTCAAATTGGCAAACTCGTGCAGGGAAATAGTTTCCGCGCGTGCAATTAGATCAATGCCTAAGCTAACAAAGCAATCCTCACTGATTAGCTTTTTGAGTGAGTTTCTAAGAGTTTTACGTCGCTGAGAGAAAGCCTGGGTGACGACTTGTTTGAATAGGGCTAGATCATTGACCATCACAGGCGGCTTAGGGTGGGGTATCAATTTTACGACGGCTGACATGACTTTCGGTGATGGATCGAAGCTTTCAGGAAAAACGTAAAACAAACACTCCGTTGAGCAGTAATATTGCATCATCACACTAAGCCGTCCGTATTTTTTGCTGCCGGGCGCTGCACAAATGCGGTCAACCACTTCTTTTTGCAGCATGAACTGCATGTCTGTAATGCAAGCAGCATTCTCCAACAAGTGAAATAACAAGGGCGTAGAAATGTTATATGGCAGGTTTCCGATAATACGCAGTTTTTCTTCCTGCTTAACCAGCGTTGAAAAATCAAATTTCAGGGCATCAGCACTGTGAATGGTTAATTGAGTCCGCCCTTTAAATCTATTTTTTAGTAGGCTTACCAAGTCCCTATCCAGTTCCACCACATCGAGGACGATGTTTTTATCCAGCAAAGGCTCGGTTAAAGCGCCCCGGCCGGGCCCTATTTCAACCCAGTGATCTCCGGGTTTGATTTGCAGGCTGGCGAGAATGTTGGCAATAACGGAGTAATCATGCAGAAAATTCTGACCAAAGCGCTTACGCGGGGTATGTATCGTGTTAGTCATGGTTATTAGCCATCATCAGTGCGGTTTCAAGAGCGTAACGCAAACTGCCTGAATCAGCCGCTCCCGTGCCTGCTAAATCCAGCGCCGTGCCATGATCTACGGAGGTGCGGATAATGGGCAAACCCAAAGTAATATTCGCCGCCTTCCCAAACCCCATGTGTTTTAGCACCGGCAAACCTTGGTCGTGGTACATCGCCAAGACGGCATCGGCCTTATCAAGATATTTGGGGGTGAACAGCGTATCTGCGGGTAACGGGCCTTCAAGATTGATGCCTTGCTTACGTAAGCCATTCAGTACGGGTTCTATAATGTCAATTTCTTCCCTGCCTATATAACCGTTTTCCCCTGCATGTGGATTCAAGCCGCATACTAGTATTTTTGGATTGTTGATAGAAAAACGGGTGCGGAGGTCATGATCCAGGGTTCGAATAACTTGTCTCAGACGGGTATGGGTAATTGCCTTGCTTACTTCAGCCAACGGTAAGTGTATGGTCACCAAGGCAACCCGCAAGCCTGGGGTTGTCAGCATCATCACCGGATTACCGCCCGTTATATCGGTGATAAATTCGGTATGTCCAGTGAACGCACAACCGGCATTGTTGATAACACCCTTGTGCACGGGTGCTGTGACCATAGCCGCAAACAAGCCTTTCATGCAGCCTTGCGCGGCTTTGGTGATCGTCTTTAATACATAACGGCTATTGGCGGCGTTTAGTTGGCCCGCGCTAACAGGCGCGATAAGGTCTACGGGCATTATGGACAGTTGTCCAGCTTTGTGTGCTTCAATGGGCGCGTCACCATTGAATTCAATTAATTTTAAAGGTAATCCTAAACGCTTGGCACATTCTTGCAGCAAGTCTGGGCTTGCTATTGCAACCAGTTGGCAGGGCAAGTCGGATTGCGCCAAGGCAATACACAAGTCGGGGCCAATGCCTGCTGGTTCGCCGGGCGTTAAGGCGATGCGGTTTAGGTTTTGTGCCATGAGCGCTAGGAAAAAATGGAAGATTTTACAGGATAAAAAGCTTAGAGTATGTTAAAAACCCAGTTGATTTGAAGTTTTTGATGACACAATATCTACAGGGAG
>PMDM01000316.1 GCA_003155565.1 Methylococcaceae bacterium
TGATTAAATTTGATCATACAAGGTGGATTACCACTAGGCAAGCCAACATCAGGCATAGGTTAGGTTACTTCGGTGTTATTTTGGATGTGGCAGATTGACGCGCCGAATCTTCTATACCAGGTGAATCAATTACTTAAAGGGAGAAAAAAATGAAAAAACTATCGTTGGCATTGGTATTTGCCTTTATTTTGATCGGGATTCAAACTATTTCAGCACAAACAGAAAATCGAATTCAGTTTCCCAAAGGTAAAAGCTCAAAAATAGTTAAAGGGATAACAGGCACAAATGGCGTTTATTATAATCTCGGTGCAAAAGCAGGACAAAAAGTAATAATTACGCTCACACCAGAATCTGGAATAGGCATCAAAGTCGAAAAAGGTGCTAATGAAGTTTTGCTGAGAGAAGAAAAAGGTGGAACTTACGAAATTGGATTAGATAGAAGTGGTGATTTCTCCATTTTTCTTGGTTCAATTAATGGCAAATCAAAGGCTTATACAATGACTGTTACGATTACTAAAATGAAGGTGACAGATATTTAGCCTAATTAGATATAAATCAAAAAAGTCAATTGCGAAAGGTGAATGTGGCATCTGGCAACGCCGCTTCTGGGNNAGCGGGGCATCTGGCAACGCCGCTTCTGGGAACACGTTATCCGTATCACGCAAATCATATATTATGCGCATTGGAATCCGGTCAAACATGGATCGGTGCAAAGTCTAGCAGACTGGCCATTTTCCTCATTTCGTCGTTATGTTCAAGCCGGAATATTAGCGATCGGCTGGGTCAGTGATGTCGAAAATGAAAGCAATGATTTTGGGTAACGGAATAGTAAGCGGGTCGAAACCATTTATGGGAGCCGCCAAATGAACCCCTACCCAATCCCGGCGATTGGCGTTTGATAAAACTATTATATTAACAAGGCTTACCTCATTCCATTGCTTTATCCGGGTGGTAATATTACCGTTGACTAGGCCGATGATGTCGAAGAAGATAACCCTTATGATGGAAGGTACGTACTGTTCACGGTCAACTTGTTGAAGCGTCGGAGGATGCCTTGGTTGATAAGTCACGTGATGTGGTTCGGGATACGCAACTAAATAACAATAATTCGGCAAGTCGAAAATCTACATTTCAAGCATGAACAATATCAAGGCGAAAATATGGCTTCTCAGCTCTTAAATTTAATAAAACAGCTTCGGTGGTCCGATTTTGGTACTCCTGTCAATAAACCGGCACCAGGCCCTGGCCAGACTGCGACTGCTGCACTTACGCGTACCAATTACGCGTATAGCGCCAATGCCGAGCCGGTACTTGGAACTAATCCACCAAAATACCGTTTGAAGGATGATGTTAGATTTACAATTCAGTTTCAACGGCCGCCAAGTTGGGTGGCAAGCTGGGTATTTAAAACATCAGTACAGGAGCAAAACCGAATACTACACCATGAACAAGGACACTATGATTTAGTTGCGTTACTTGTGCGAGATATGTTTATTGACATCATGCAGCTTAAGCAAAACACTTATAGCACTGCACAAGCGGTGATGGATGAAATTAATCAAATTAAACGGATGTATGATCCCAAAACCCAACCAGTTCAAGATCGGTATGACGTTAATACTAATCACGGAATTACTCAAAGTCAACAAGTTCTCTGGGACGGATTTATTCAGAAAGCATTTACACAACAGAGAAATCCACCAATGTATGCGCCAGACGGTACGCCTTACAAAATACCTTTGCTAACGGTCCTACAACAAGCGGGAATTACATTATAGCCGGGGCATGCACAGCCTTTCGGCGGAAACCTTCACGGCTTCCGCCGAAGGTACTGGTGTTATGTTATTGGGTTTTCTGAAAGGCATGTCCCGTTCGGTCTCTGGATGCTTTGATTAGCGAACCACCTAATGGGCATTCGATTGAAACCCCAAGCCGGTTTATCGTCGTTATCGTGTGCCGGGTGGTAGGTATTTTTTCACAGACAACTTGCTGGAACGGCGGTAGGATACTTTGGTGCGCCATATTGATATTTTAGGTGGGGTTTGGACACTACCGCCAGGTGATGAGCAATTTTCCACCCCTTGAAGATCAAAAATCGCTTCATTCATGGGAGAAAAGCATGGCTGGTTCAACAACACCTGGGCCCTTAGGCATAAACCCTCACAATATAAATAATGACAGTAAAACTACGCTTGCTCCCCAGTTGCAAGCGTCACCTATAGGCTTTGATGCTGCTGCAGAAACCTCTTCTGGTATCAGTAGTTTGAGCGAAGAAGTGCGTTTATTAGCGGCGGTAGTCTATGGGGAAAGCTCTAAAAATGATGTTTTCGAAGAAATGGCCGGTATCGGCGCTGTGCTCGTAAGACAGGCCGAAGCACGCATATATACTAGTGTTCTGGCTTTTCTTAAGAGCGCAGAGGCAAAATCTTTTTCCTTTGTGCTTGTTGATAGTAACTCCCGGTTTCAGCAATTGAAAAATGCCAAGATCGAGGAGATCAGCAAGAATAACGGAATGGCCGCAGCGGTTAAGGCGGCACGTCATGCTATCGGCAAGAATACTGATTATTCTGCTGGAGGTTATTTCTGGGATGGCACGGATTTGAAGTCCAATTATAAAAATCATCCTAAGGTAATAAAAGGTATCCGCTTCACCGATACCAAGCATGATATTTACCAAGTGGGTGGAAAGACGATTCCTGAGGTTGTTACATACTGGTATATTAAAGGCGCGAATGGTTCATCGAAAAAGGGCAAAGAACGTGAGCGCTATAGCTGTACATACGAGTCAACCGCCGCATACGGTGGGACGGTATTCTGGTGCTATACCCCTGAATATATAAAAGCGACAGGCAATAAGGAATACCAATGAGAACCTCGGTCTTTCTATTATTCTTTTGGCTAGGTAATGCCTTTGCCGAAATTGTATCGTTGGAGACTGTTGAGCAATGGGTGCAATCCATCCGTCATGCCAATATAACTCGGATAGATGGAAACTTCGAACCGGTCTACGCCCAAGAAAAGGATCAACAACCGATTGATTATCGCTTTATGCCTGCGAAAGCCAATTCAACTGTTGAGCCGCAACTGATTTACATGGACGAACCCATTCAAAAGCTAGTCTGGGGTAAACGAGCTTATGTGCTGCCGGATATTTATAAAAGATGGGGCTTTCCACAAGACTCAACGCCTTGGTCATTGGGCACCGTAGCACTCTACCAAGTTCGGGTAGGGGGACATTCTTATCTCTGCCTGGAAAGTAATTTTTCGGGGCTAGGCATGAGTGGCAACATGCAATTCCATAAGGCCGTATTAGTTCTGGAAGCGGGGCGAGCGTTAGAAAAACTTTATTTTTCTGGACGATACGCCGGGTGTTACATGGTGGACGACTACACTGGCAATGGTCGTTTGGGTTATATTCAGCTCAAACATTTTGACGGGAACGAAATAGTCCAAGCAGAAGTGAGGGTTTTGAAGCGTCGACATGGACAAACTAAGGCGATTAGGGCTTTTACCTTTGGTGAAAAGCTCCCGGTGCAGCCATTGCCGCTTGATAGATTTGGGAAGCCACCGAAAAAATAGTGCAAAATGAGTCCTTTGAAACTTTATTGTTACATTCAGTGTAAATATCATGAGCCAAACCCATTCCGTAATCCCGCATATCATCGACCAACATGCTGAAGAAGCAGCTTTTCTTTGGCTATTAAGGCATAACGCGGTTTATGCGCCGCACTATAACTTAAAAGATTTGGCTAAACTGGATAATCGGGTCGAAGCGCATATTGACGGCCTTAGGATCGCTGGGGACTACGGTTGGGAAGCTTGCTGCAATAACTTGGAATTCAAGGGAGCTGGAGAAGCCTTTGCCGCTGGTTTTTTGGCATTGGAAGGCAGTAATAGTGATCGCATCAACAAGGTTTATCAAGTCGTAGAGGAATGTCCAGAGATCGTATCCGGTCTTATTTCCGCTTTTGGTTGGGTAGAACCGCAATATTTACAAGGTAAAGTCAGCGGATTGCTGAGTTCAAAAATCCCGTTGTGGCAACAAGTAGGTATTGCCGCTTGTGCTATCCATCGCGTTGATCCAGGAAAATACCTTGATCAGGCCACTCAGGACGGTGATACTCAACTGAGAATCCGTGCATTGCGGGCTGCGGCTGAACTGGGACGTGTAGACCTGAAACAAGCAGTGTTAGAGCAGGTCAACGACCAAGATACTACAGTTGGTTCTTGGGCAGCGTGGTCGGCTGTACTATTGGGAGCTCGTGGCAAAGCGCTATCTTCATTGCAAACCAGGATTATTGAGGGCTCGGATTTTTCTGTTAAAGCCATGTCTGTGGCGTTTCGTGTGCTTGGTTTGCATGAGGTAAAGGAAATACTGAAAGGTTTGGTGCAACATGAGGATAGACTTAGGGAGGCGATTATTGGTGCTGGAATATCGGGTGATCCAAGTTACATCCCGTGGCTAATCAAGCAAATGGAAGCACCCAAATTAGCGAAGATTGCTGGCGAGTCGTTCAGTTTTATTACCGGGGCGGATATTGCCTATGAGGATTTGGAAGGCGAGTTGCCGAAAGACTTTGCCGCTGGCCCAACGGAAAACCCTGAAGATGAGAATGTAACAATGGACGCGGACGAAGATTTGCCCGGTCCAGATCCTCTGCTGATAGATCGTTGGTGGAAACAACATCAGCATGGTTTTACACCGGGTGTTCGTTACCTGACAGGAAATCCGGTGAATGAACAACAATGTCAGTCAATATTAAGAACAGGAAAGCAACGTCAACGCCAGGCAGCAGCTTTAGAATTGTTTTTGATTCAGCCTGCAATGCCGCTATTTGAAACGCGGGCTATCGGCAAAAGACAGCAAAAATGGCTATCATCAACTTAGGTTTGGTTCTGGACAACATAGTGGCGCTTTGATGCAAGAAGATAAAACCGTCATCATCCCCCAAAGATCGCTCCAGCAAGAGTCGGAAACAGATCGTACGGTGTTATTTCGGCTTGGTTTGCAGGTTGATTTGGTAGATGCAAACGGTCAAAAGGTGAAGGAGCACTTTTTTTCACAGTGCTTTACTGCGGGACGTTCAGAGGATAACGACATTGTTGTTCAACATGGCGATGTCAGTCGGCATCATCTTGAAGTTAAACAAGAAAATGGCGAGTGGTGGATTTATGACTTGAATAGCACCAATGGTATTTATATTCAGGATCGGTTGGTTAATCAGAAGGCTATACTGCATTTTCCGGTATCGGTTTTTTTAGGTAACTCTGATATTAGCCTGCATATTCAGCTTCCTGGTCAAATGGCAGAAACCAAGAAACCGGTCACGTCTGACGCAACTGTACTCATTTCAGCAATTGTTCTACCTGATACCGGCTCCACCATCCATCAAAATTTATCAAAAGAAGACATTCAAGCGCGATTGTTGGCGAAAAAAGAGGTTGAAGGTTCAGGGGATTTCACCCGCATGGTGCGTAAAATTATCCATGAAGACCGCAGCAGTCGAGGCAAAAAATACAAAAAAGTTATATGGGTATTGGGTGTTTTTTTTATGCTAGCCGCTGGGCTAGTTGGCTATCAATACATTGCCTTATCCAATGCCCGTACCTTGGCAATTGATATGTTCTACGACATCAAAACAATAGAGGTCAGTCTGGCGCAATCGGAAATTATGTTGGATAAAAGCGCTAATGTGCTGGAACAAACACTACACGTATTAGCAAAAGAGAAGCATTGGGCTGAACAAGAACAGATTAGGGCAGAGCAAGAAAAAATTAAGGCTGAACGGGAACGTGTGGCAGATGAAAAGCTCAAGCTAAAAAGCATGAAGGTCAAGTATGAGCAATATGTCAAAGAGGCGACTTCTTTTCGCATCCGATTCCCTACCAATGCGCGATACGAGGAAGAATTGATAACCAAGGTTGCGCGGGAATTCGGCGAAAGTGAATTGGAGCTGCCAGATGGTTTTGTGGAGGAAGTGCGCAAATATATTAAGTATTGGCAGGGATCATCAAGAATGCCGCAAGCAATGGAACGTTTAGAAAAAAATAACTATGCACCAGACATTATTTCTGCTTTAGAGAATGAAGACCTGCCATTGCAATTCATGTATCTTCCACTACAGGAAAGTAATTACGATACGATGGCAATAGGCCCTGAAACCCGCTACGGTGTGGCGAAAGGCGCTTGGCAGTTTCTGGCATCAACGGGACAGGAGTATGGGCTTTCGGCTGGTCCGTTGGCAAATGCCAGGGAATTTGACGAACAGGATGCCCGGTTTGACTTCAAAAAAGCCACCAAGGCTGGTGCAAAATACTTAAAACACATATTCAGCACCGAGGCACAAGCTTCTGGTTTATTGGTCATGGCAGGTTATAACTACGGCCATAACCGGGTAAAAGGTATGATTAAAAAAATGCCTGATAACCCCAGGGACAAGAATTTTTGGAAATTTATTCAACAGTATACAATCCCTAAGGAAACGTATGATTAT
>PMDM01000201.1 GCA_003155565.1 Methylococcaceae bacterium
AAGACTGGCATTAATTGAGGCTATATTTAAAGAGAAACGCTTACTATAGACAAAGTCTAGGCCTCGGAGAATATCGCTATCAAAAAATACGTGGCAACTTGAGGCTGGCGCACAAATTTTTCTATTTGTGATTAATGAATCCGCCTTAATTGTAATAAGATTGGCTTCTGGTGCGACGCCAGAACCCGCAAAATCAGTAGTTAAGCTATTTCCGGCTGCGATTTCAGCTATTATCGTTCCGTGTGTGCATTCAAAATCTTGGAATTTGCACTTTACAGTAGCGGCGCCGGGTCTAAGGTCTTCGGTACGGCGATTGCGGCAAGCAGGAGTAGCTTTCTGTCCGGGGTTACGGGTTGAGAAGCAGGCTTCCGCCACCACTTTGTTCCGAAGAAAGGGTTGACGTTTATCCACACCGTTATCAAGGATGGCAATAGTTTGTCCAGCTCCTGTGTAGCCTAAACTCTGAGCTACATCAGCACCGATTTGCTTGATATTGAAATCAAGGGAGGCAGGATAATTGACTTTATCTCGTAAGATTTGTGCGACATGGGGCGATGCACGCAAGCGCTGCAATTCGCTTTCATCAGCAGACAAGACGAGGAACGGGAGGTGTCTAAAGCGTTTGATAGAATTCGTCAGACGTATTGGAACATCTGTCATTAACGAGTTTTGTTGGTTTTCTATTTGTGTTTGTTGTGCATCTAGCTGTTCTTGGCTGTGTGGAAAACCAACGGTATTAATATCCTCTTTTAAGACGACCATAACTTGAATGCTGCCTTCGTCAATCGCTTTGGTGGTAAGTCGGTTGAATTCAGTATGGGAATCTGGATCAGAAAATGGCGGCTCAATAGCTGTAACATCCTGATCTGTAGGCGCTGCCCATAGAACAGGGTGATAGAAAAGCAAGAGACTAACAAACAGAGCAAGGCAAGGATGAAGTTTCAAAGTGAGTTCACTCTATTCATGTTCATAAAAGGCAGTATTTAATGTGAAAAGTATCTTGGTTAAAATACATAAACGCCTAAAAATATTTTTGTTTTGATACGGTATGTTGCATCTATTGATTGGCGATTCAAGTTATTTTTAGCCAATCCCGGATATTTTTTATAAGATACCTGCTCCCACAGATACCTTAGCGACGGGCAATTGAATATGTTACGGCACTTAAACTAACATTAATATTTTGTTAAACAACAGGTTTACGGTTGTGAATGTGCTGACGGCCATGATTGCTAGCGTGGCAAAAAATGCACAGTTTTCTTTCCACGCTTCGCTTATTTCATCAATAGGATTGGCCTGAACAATCAGGCTGACAGGCTTGCCATCATGTAGACATCCAGCAGGAGAGGGGCTTTTTGAATTTATATAGGTTCTCATTACATCAAGACTCGTCAGCGGGTTTATCTTGAAATTTCCGGTAATTAATGGAAATCTTCAATCCGGCAAAGCGGCCTGCCATGCGGACGAGTTCTTGGGTTTTATTGTCGAAGCTCAGTTTAACTTCGCTTATGGCGCGGTCTTCATAGCCTTCGTCGATAGTCTTGGTGTCCAATAAAAATCGGTAAATATAAATCTCTTTGTCTTTTTCTTTTTTTATTTCAAAAGGTTGACCAAGTTTTGCGACAACTGCCGATTTTTTGGGCAAGTCAGCGGCAATTTTTTCAATCGCATCGGTATTGCCGCGTAGTTGCATTTTATCCTTGTTGATTTCCCCGCCACCTATTGAACGTAGTGAGGCTTCCAAAAATTTGGGCGGGGCTATTTCTAAGAACAGGGACGAGAATGACCAGGCAACTAATTTATCATTCTTGTTGAAATTTAGGTCGGAATGAAATTCGACCTTCGGCGATACTGGTTTTTTGTAGCCGTCAATCTTGTGAAACCAGTAGCGCCAATGTTTTCCGTCTGGAGTCGGCGTTTCTTCAGTAGGCCTAAGTCTGGCTAAAGAAACAAAATCTTCGCTTAACATAATGGGTTCTTTGAATTTCAAGCTAAAGTCATCAGCCGCTACTACAGAAAAATATTTATCAAACTCGCCCATCTGCTGATAGGTTTGATAAGCACGCCACCAGTAGGCGCAACCGGTTAATGTGACTACCAATACGACGAGACAAATAATTCGAATGGGTTTTGTTTTCATAGGCTTATTTGATGAATGGTTAATAGGAAAGCCTTAGTTTGGATTATCCCTGATTAATGCTTTGTGTGCGAATCTGCGGGAATATTTTTGTCCCAAAGCAAAAGTTGTTCTACATCAATTCTGTCGAATCGGTAGTGTTTNNGCCAATATGACCCCGTTCAAGTAAAACACTTTCCAGCTCTTCTCGACCTATCATGCGTAAGGCACTTTCAATTTTTTGCCGCGAACAAGCACAATCGAATTCAATGGGTTCAGCATCAAACAAGCGAACTTTTTCTTCGTTAAACAGGCGGTACAATAATTCTTCGCAGTCCAATTCCAGCATTTCTTGTTCGGTAACCGTACTTGCCAGCAGTTCAATGCGCTCCCAATCGGCTGTATCGTTGCTTTGGGTGGGGAGTTCTTGCAAGAGTAAGCCAGCAGCATGGATTTCGTTGGCAAACAGCCACAAACGAGTGTTGAGTTGTTCGGATTGGGCAAAGTAAGCTTCTAGGGCTTCTGCCAAATTGCCACCCTGTAAAGGAACGATGCCTTGATAAGGATGGGCGTTTTCTGAATCCACAGTTAATACCAAACGGCCTTCCCCGAACATTTCCTGCAAGGAACCAGGGGTAACGGCATCACTACTTCTAATTAATCCTCTGATTTTCCGGTCATGCGTTGCCTGTGCCACCAAGGTTTTAAGCGGGCCGTCGCCCTGCGCCTGGAGGATCATGGAGCCATTGAATTTTATGGTCGCGGATAATAAAACTACAGCCGATAAGGCTTGCCCCAGTTGTAGTTGTACGGCATCAGGGCAGTGCTGATACTGTTTTGCGGTTTGCCAGCTGCTTGCCAAGCTAACCCATAGTCCGCGAACACCAACCTCTTCAAATAAAAAACGGTGTAATACATCTTGTTGTGACATGCTTATCCAGATGCGGTTTATTACGCTTTATTATAATCCAGAATTATAGTAGGCTTCGGTCAGAGAACATTATCTGAGTAATTATAAGCATGATTTTTTCAAGCAAGAAACTGGTTCTACCTAATCTTAAAGATGCTTTGCCGGGGCGAGATACGATTATGCCTGTCACCAACAAGCATTACGTCACTGGCAATCCCATTGCGCCGCCATTTCCAGACAATATGGCATTCGCACTGTTTGGCTTAGGCTGTTTTTGGGGAGCAGAACGAAAATTTTGGCAATATCCCAACGTGTTTAGCACGGCTGTTGGCTATAGTGGCGGCTACACGCCCAATCCGACTTACGAAGAAGTTTGCACTGGCTTAACCGGGCATAATGAAGCGGTCAGAGTGGTTTACGATCCGTCTTTAGTTGCTTACAATGAATTGCTTGAGTTGTTTTGGCAATCCCACAACCCCACTCAAGGGATGGGACAGGGCAACGACACAGGCACTCAGTACCGTTCCGGTATTTATACTTACAGCCAAGAGCAGTGGGATGAGGCTATAAAGTCCAGGGATCATTACCAGCAGCGCCTGACCCAGTCAGGTTTTGGCCAGATAAGTACCGAAATATTGCCTGCCAAGGCATTTTATTATGCCGAGGATTACCATCAGCAATATCTTGCCAAAGAGCCGCAAGGTTACTGTGGTATTGGTGGGTTAGGTGTGGCTTTTGATTGAGCCAAAATGATTGAGTCAAAAACGCCAGGCAAAAAAAAGGCGGTTAAAAAACCACCTTATATAGATTAGGAAGGATATAACGCAACTTTCAGCTATTGCGGCTCGGTAAAGAACCTTTAAAAGTTGGTAACATAATAGCAGCGGTTAGTGCAATATGGAATGCGGCAAATTGTCGCACCCCAAGAGCGACTGTTAGGCTTTATAAATGTACTGTAATAGATTGATTTATTTTGACAAATTTTATTATTCAGTGAATTAAACGGGCAAAGAAACAAAAGTGATGAGATTTTTTCGATGTTTTTCAAGGTCACAAACCCCCAATACCAGCAAAAAAGCAAAGGTTTGATGGTTTTAAAATAGCCCGATAGACTGTCTCAACACCAAAAGTTGATCGCCATCCTTACATATTATTTATTTCCCGCCGTTAGCTATTACAAAAACCTAATAACATGCTCACACTGGTATTGCCAAAATCTGATATTTCTGCACTCCAAAACTTAAAATGGCTGTTCATCCTGAGAAATATGATGATTTTGGGCGAAAGTATTTTGATCGTGATGTTTGTCTATGGACTTAATATCGAAATACCTGAGCAGCAATTGTGGTTGGTCATCGTCGCCATTATTGCGTTTAATGCCTATACCTCGTTACGCTTACAGACCGACGATGTAGTAACCGAACTGGAGATTTTTTCGCAGATTTGTATTGATGTCATTTCTATTGCTGCACTGTTGTACCTGACCGGAGGCGCATCAAACCCTATCACTTGGGTATTCTTGTTGCCGGTAATTATCACAGCGATTATGCTGCCTCCATCGTATGCCTGGTATATGGTGATTTTAACCACATCCATGTATTCCATCCTGATTCCTTTTAATACCCCGTTGCCTTCTATAGAACCGCATATGCCTGATTCAGGCATGATGCACCACAGCATAAATGTTGCAAATGATAAGTTGTTACAAAAAGCGCATGAGATAAGCGATAACCATTATTATAATCTGCATATGTTTGGCATGTGGTTTGGCTTTGTATTTAGTGCAGGGTTGGTGGCATTTTTTGTGGCAGAATTGGCAAAAACACTTAAAAATCAAGAGCGAAGCCTTGCCGTAGCCCGTGAAAACGCACTCAGGGATGAGCGCGTCGTAGCGTTAGGCACACTCGCTGCCAGTGCCGCACATGATATGGGAACACCTTTAGGAACTATCGCGATTGTCGTGCACGATTTGATACAGGATTATCCGGTCCGACATTTTCCAGAGTTCAATGAAAAGATGCAGATTATGCAAAACCAGGTTAACCGCTGTAAGGAAGCCTTGTCGCTGATGTCGGCTACTGCTGGCGAGATGCGTGCTGAATCAGGTAAAGTCATGTTACTTAGTAATTACCTTGATGACGTGCTCTATCAATGGCGTACCCACAAACCAACAACAAAATTACAGTTTTTTATTGATCCTGATATTGCGGTTGATGCCAACATTATTGCCGAACGCACATTAACCCACGCACTCATTAATATTTTAAATAACGCAGTTGAGGCTTCCGATCCTGAACGAGGCATTGAATTTCATGCTCTGTGGAATATGACTGAATTAACGCTCAAGATTAGGGATTATGGCCCCGGTTTTCCC
Source organism: Methylococcaceae bacterium (assembly GCA_003155565.1). Taxonomy (GTDB): domain Bacteria; phylum Pseudomonadota; class Gammaproteobacteria; order Methylococcales; family Methylomonadaceae; genus Methyloglobulus. Next base: position 5,401 of record PMDM01000201.1, read on the forward strand.
GCTGAAATAGTTGATTTTGTAGGTAAACAGCCGGTAAGTAGCAAAAATAAAGGCTTAGGTGTGGGCTTGTTTCTAACTTATTCCACCATCCATCGCTTGGGCGGTAAAATTGAACTCAGTAATATGGAAACTGGCGGCGCGTGTGTGGAAATAAACCTGCCATTGTTGATAAACAAGGAGAACGACGATGACCGCTGAGTTATCAGATCAACCGATTCTGCTGCTGGTAGATGATGATAAGACCTTCTGTAAGGTATTGAAAGCCTCATTGGAAAGACGGGATTTCGAAGTATTGATTGCCCACAATCTCGAAAAAGGCATGGTGCTGGCTGAACAGTATATGCCAGAGTATGCGGTGATTGACTTACGGATTGGACATGAATCAGGGCTTGAGCTGGTCAAAAAACTGATTACCCTGGATGCGAATACGGCTTGTGTGATGTTGACCGGCTTTGCCAGTATCGCCACGGCGGTCGAGGCTATCAAGCTGGGTGCAATCCATTACCTGACCAAGCCCACTAATGCTGACGAAATCGTTAATGCCCTCAGCAAAAATGAGGGTGATGCAGGTGTTTTTATTAACAAAAATCCGCCGTCGGCAAAACGGATGGAGTGGGAACACCTGCAAAAAATATTGCTGCACTATGACGGCAATATTTCGGCAGCAGCCAGGGCGCTAAATATGCACAGGCGGACATTGCAAAGAAAGCTGGAAAAAAGACCGGTCAAGGAGTAGAGATACGGCTAGGCCTGGAAGCTAGCAGTTAAGCTTAAGCCCTTATTTCTTAGCTACTTTACCAATATTTTGGCGCTACCATACTTAAAATCAGTACAAGACACATTGTGTTGTAATGTTCTAAGCTATCAACAACCCTAAGCTTGTGAGCTTACGGGCTGGTTTTTAATCTGTTTTTTCCATCCCAGAACGGCGATTTTTTTACCTGAGTTGTAATCTCTGATAAAGCTTGCTTAACAATATCGCCAAAGCGGCCTGTTGTTTTATCTAGATAAGCCAAAGTATCGGGGTAAATGTTATTAGCGACAAAAGAGGCTTTCTTATTTGCCTGAGTAACAGGCTCAATGACTTGCGCCTGTAGTAGGCCCATAAATTTGTCTGGCAGACTTTGCGCCGTGGTAACAATCTCGTCAAACAACACCTTGCTGGGATAAATGGCCCTATCCTCTACCAAATTACGCGTTGTTTTTGCCTGACTGCTGATGGATTCCAGCGTTTGATTTATAATTTCTTGTGCTGGCGCAATGATGGACTTTTCAACATAGGCTTTGGCTTGTTCGGGACATTGAACCACCTTATCCTTAGTCGTTAAGATCGTGTTGTCAACCAGCGCCTTCTTTTCGAGCAGGATCGTTTTGGCCTCGTCCACGAACTCTTGTGCAGTTTTGATATGCTGCTGAATTTGGCTAATAGTGGGGTTGATGACTTTCTCGTCCATACCGGTTTTGATTTGAACCCGGCATTCCTGGATTTTATTGACGGCTTTCTCCAGCAAAGACTGCTGAGCATAACCCAGTTTCAGATCCAGCTCATTAATCTGCGAATCGCGTTGGGAGATAACCAGTTTGAGTTCGCTAATTGTCTGTTTATTTTCCTTAATTTGATCAGTCAGCTTTGCTACTTTGTCTTCAAGCTGGTTTAATTTAACTGAAAGATCACTTGAACCAGCGTCATTATTTGAAACCATAGACAGCCCCATGTAATTATTTATAGTTATTATGTGTTGCTAAAAAGCAGACTATTCATAACAAGCGGGAATATCAAAGTCAAGAAGAAAATATTTCCTCAATTCCAGCCACATCAGAACTTATGTTATTGCATTGTTTCTGGCTATACGGTTACTTGCATTGCATTAACAGTTTTTGTTGTAAGTTTGCTATTCTGAATTTTTCAAACCGAAGCTAAAATAACCGAAATGCTATAATTCATAATGCACTTTGCGCTTGGTGTTAGATAAAAGACCTATAGATCGTATATAATGCGCATCCCGTGGGGGTGTTAGCTCAGTTGGTAGAGC
>PMDM01000047.1 GCA_003155565.1 Methylococcaceae bacterium
ATTCTCCTGATTTATAGAATTTGTGTTATCTTGTTATAACTGATAGTTCCCAAACCCACTAATTTGATCTGCGGGCCATTGTTACCGCCCATGGATACGCTTTCAACACGCGATTGAATATCTGGCTGCAATAATACCGTATTTAAGCCATCTATGTTGGTTTCCACCTGAACTTTATAAACCCCAGGGTTGGCAAGATTACCGTTGCTATTCATACCATCCCAGACGAAAGATACTGACCCCGCCGAGTGTTCCCCTAGGCTCTTGGTTGCAATCACATCACCGGTCGCGGGATCCAGAATTTTTNNTATCGCCACCTGCCGCTAAGAGCCCCTGGTCAGAGGACACTGACACAGAGCGGCCCACCAAACTGGCCGCTTGCAATGTTTGATCGGAACTGATGGATGCAGCAAAATCCTTGAATGACTGCTGTAAATCCTGGATTCCAGAAACCGTACCAAACTGCGCCATTTGTGAAAGGAACTCACCATTTTGCATGGGTTTGGTCGGATCCTGGTGCGTCATTTGGGTGGTCATCAATTTTAAAAACTGATCCTGATCCAAACTCTTTTTCTTGGGTGCAACCGTGCTAGCAGTTGCCCCAGCCACGCTGTTATATGCATTTATACTATTCATTTTTATCCTCTTATTGTCCCATTTTTAAAGTTTGAAGAATCAATTGCTTAGCCGTATTCAACACTTCGACATTATTTTGATAAGAACGTGAAGCCGACATCATATTGGCCATCTCTTCTACGGTATTGACGTTGGATTTGTAGATATAGCCGGCTTTATCTGCCATCGGATGATTCGGTGCATACTCCATAATCGGAGGTGCTTGGTTCTCGATCACGCCCAATACATTCACCTTGCTAGCGGCATCCTGGTTATTCATGATCCCTTGTAATTCAGCGGAAAACACGGGTTGCCTGGACTTATAAACACCACCAGTACTGCTGCTGACACTATTGGCATTGGAAATATTGCTGGCCACCAGATTTAGCCGTAACGACTGGGCATTCATACCGCTGCCAGCAATATCAAATATTTTGAGGGACGACATAACTATTGCCCCCGCAGGGCCATCATTAGCCCGGAAAATTTATTATTGACAAACTGCAAACTGGCCTGATATTGCACCGCATTTTCAGCGTATTTGGCCTGTTCAACATTAGCTTCGACAGTGTTCCCATCTAATGAAGCCTGATTAGGATTGCGATACATCGAATGCGCCTCCAATGAGTTTTGGATTGGAAAATGGTTAGTCTGAGTACGCTCCATCGTCTGGGTTAACTGCAAGTTTTGTTTTAGAACAGATTTAAAATCCAGGTCACGGGCTTTGTAGCCGGGAGTGTCCGCATTTGCCAGATTAGCGGCGAGTAATTCACCGCGTTTTTCCCGCATGGCTAGGGCCTGCGGATGAATGCCTAGTGCATTGTCAAAATTAATAGCCATAATAATTCCTCAAGTTTTGTACAAAAATATATCAAGCATAATATGTGCCATAAATTATCTAATTTATTTGTACAATAAAAACTAATGGTTTTTCCTGATTAAAGCCGCATCAATCCTAGGAAGCAGCTATATTGAGTAATAAACGGCAGAGCAATGGGGCTGCGAAAAGAACTGGCCAGCCAAGATAGGGTGTCAATAATTTGGCTAAATACTGACTGTTTGTTTGCATCTTGAGCGTTATAAACTTGGCACTGATTATGCTTATAATACTATTAAGATTTAGGCATAAAACCGGGATTACCCATGATTAAAAATAGATTTGTCATATTGGCGTTAGGCTTGGTTTTTTTTACGCCATGCCATGCGGAAGAAAAATTCCAGTCACTGGACTCAATTTATGAATTCGTAAAGGAAACTATTGCGCGGAATATAAACCCTTCTACTGAATACGAAGTCAGCGTCCTGCCACTAGACAGTCAATTAAAATTGCCAGAATGTACTAAGCCTCTGGAGGTATTTAGGGCAACCGATTTAATCAAAGCGGGCAGGGCATCAATAGGCGTACGCTGCAACGCAGAAAAAAAATGGTCAATTTTCACTTCCGCCGTTATTAAGGTTTATGAACATGTCATCGTTCTGTCTCGATCCGTACAAAGAGGCGAAATCATTACCCGGCAACACCTTGCAATCGAAAAACGGGACGTATCCAAAACCAGGGGGGATTTTATGACCCAAGCGGAACAGGTTGAAAACAAACAGGCAGCGCGTAACGCACCGGCGGGCATCATCCTGGGGTTGAGAAGCTTTGTCGAGCCTCCGCTTGTCAAACGAAATGACAAAATCACTATCAGTACCACACAACCAGGTTTTAATATCAGGGTAAGCGGTATAGCGATGATGGATGGCGTGAAAGGACAGCTTATCAAGGTTAAAAACGAAAGTTCAGGACGTATTATCAGCGGCACAGTCATTGAACCCGGACTGGTTTTGGTTAAATAAATTACTCCACACCAGACGTTAGGATGTTAGATAACATCATGACGCGGGTTTTGGGTTTGGATACCCGAAATAGCTTTCACATTCATTAGCGCCCTATATACACGCAGAAGCCAAACAAAACCTTGAACTCATCAGGTTTGTCCTATACGTCACCGATTATAATTGACCGTGTCGATGGCTTCTTTGTTGTCTCCTCTTGTCCATCGAGGTTTTGAGGTACTAATGGCTATTGTCTTATCGAGCAGTTGTCAGGAGAAAGTAAGCCAAACCCATTAGTTTTTCGTCCTAAATGCGACGGAGTTCTAGTTTTTACAATAAAAACCGCACAAGCAAGTTTCTTTAACTATAATTTCAACAAATGAAAAGGCTCAAGTCGTTTGAGCTGATTTTAGCTAAAAAAATTCAACAATGGAGAAAACAATGGCAAGTATTCTTGCAGTTGACGATTCGACCTCGATGAGAAAAATGGTCACTTTTACCTTAAAAAGTGCCGGTTACGAAGTCGAAGAGGCGGTAGATGGGGTAGATGCGTTGACTAAAGCTCAGTCCAAGCAATTCGATTGTATTGTTACTGATGTCAATATGCCCAATAAAGACGGGATAACCCTGATAAGGGATTTGCGGCTGTTACCTGACTATAAATTCATACCGATGCTGATGCTGACAACTGAATCAAGTGTTGAAAAAAAACAAGAAGGCAAAGCCGCTGGTGCAACAGGCTGGATTGTCAAGCCATTTGACCCCGACCAGTTGTTAAAGACCTTAAAGAAAGTTCTTGGTTAATAACAGTGTTTCTATAAGTTCAGGGAACTTCAGGTAAGTTTATGTCTATCGATATGTCACAATTCCATCAGGTCTTCTTCGAAGAATGTTTCGAAGGATTGGAGGCTATGGAATCAGGGCTGCTAAACCTTGATACGGGAGATATTGATTCGGAAGTAATCAATACCATTTTTAGGGGCGCTCATTCCATAAAAGGCGGTAGTGGCACGTTTGGATTTAACAACGTGGCTGATTTTACCCATATCATGGAAACGCTGCTTGATGAAATGCGTGATGGCCGCAGAAAAGTGACCCAACCCGCGATTACTGTTTTGCTGGGTTCCGTTGACTGTCTGCGGACTATGCTAACGTCGATTCAAGGTGAGCAAAGTGTAGATAGTGCTTCGGTCGGAAAATATAAATCAGCACTGGAAATTGAGCTGGCTGGTTCCGCAGAAGAGCCATCGGTAACTGCTTCCATGGACACCCCTATAGCAAATGAAAGTTCAGGATTAGCTGCCGATGAAGTTGACTTGACCGAGCAAGGCTGGAAAATCGCTTTTTGCCCTTATCTGGATTTACTCAAAACCGGTAATGATCCTGTCAGGATGTTCCGGGAGCTCGCGGAATTAGGTGAATATAGTGTTTCAGTCAATACACATGATATCCCTGCGTTTTATGAATTGGATCCTGAGGAATGCAATTTATCCTGGGCATTAGAAGTTGTTGGTGATATTCCAGTTGGGGAAATTACAGAAATTTTTAACTGGGTGGAAGGAGACTGTGAACTCGATATCCAGCCGCTCGCTAAAAAAATCGCTAAACCTGCACCTGTAGAAAAAGTAACTGAGCCAGAACCATCAGTCCAAGAAATTGAACAGCCCAAAGTTGTGCCAGTAGAAATAAATACCGCAGCCACTACTGAAGTTTCTAAACCGGAAGTGCAGCAATCGGATAATGAGCAATCTAAGGCATCGGCAACATCCGTTAAAGCTTCAAGCTCTATTCGTGTGGATACTGCCAAAATTGATACTTTGATCAATATGGTGGGCGAGGTTGTCATCACTCAATCAATGCTCAGTTTGATCGGCGAAAATTTTTCCATGGACAAGCTTGCCCAGCTCAAACGGGGGCTGTCGCAACTTGAACGCCATATCCGTGATATGCAACAAAGCGTCATGAATATCAGGATGGTGCCGATCAGCTTTGTGTTTAGTCGGTTCCCACGTTTGGTGCATGACATCAGCAGCAAATTAGGCAAGAAAATCGAGCTGAAACTGGTCGGAGAAAGTACTGAAGTTGATAAGGCTGTCGTTGAGTTAATCAGCGATCCTTTAGTGCATTTGATTAGGAACAGCCTGGATCATGGCATAGAAATGCCGGCTGACAGGATTGCGGCGGGTAAGCCGGAAACCGGCACCATTGAATTGAACGCCTATCATCGCGGTGGCCATATTGTCATTGAAATCATTGACGATGGCCGAGGCCTGGATAGAAAGAAGCTGATCTCAAAAGCTATTGAAAAAGGGCTTATTGATGAAAATAGTGTTCTGGGCGATAAACAGGCTTTTGAATTGATTTTTATGCCCGGTTTTTCAACGGCGGAAAGTGTTACCGATATTTCCGGTCGCGGTGTCGGCATGGATG
>PMDM01000403.1 GCA_003155565.1 Methylococcaceae bacterium
CAAAATCGGCATATTTTTCCTTAACAAGATCGATGACTTGCGGGTTCAGTTCAACCGCATCGATGTGCTTGATGGCGTGATAGTCAGCCTGCAGAATATCACTACCGGTACCGGCCCCGAGAATCAGGATGTTAGATAGTTGCTTCAAATGATAAGGCAAGGCTGATGTCGTTTGATCCAGATAGCTGACAGTTTCAGGATTGCCATCGTAACGGGTGATGGCCGTCATATTGTCCGCATCGGTAAAGACGGCAAGCTGCTCAGGCGGTTCTGTCGTGGCATTAAGGCTCAGGCCGGGCGCATAGCGAAGCGGGGTAATAGCCGTCTTCACAACATTGATCAATCCCAGCGGACTGGAATACCGGGCTATGACTTTGGTACCGGGAATCAGCAGTAATTGGCTCTGGCTCTTATAGGGAGAAATAGCCAGCGTAATCCAGCCGGTCGGGGCAAAAATAACTGCCAGCCCTATGACCATGCAGGCTATAGTCCAGTTTATTGTACCGACCTCCTGTCCACGAAAAGCATAAGCCGATACTATGAGCGTCGCGAGAATGCCCGATAATACCAATACGGTTAATATCTGTTCCGGAAACATCAGAAAGAGCAGCAGAATAACACCCACACTGCCCGCACCTGCTCCAAACAGATCGGCCTCATAGATGGAAGATACCTGTTCCTTATATTGATAAAAAGATAAACCGATGACATTGGCTGCAAAAAAGAACGGTAGCGCCAAAATCAGATAGATGCCGCACAAATACAAAAATTGCACGGGCGTCCAGAGGATTTCAGCAGGATTGAAAGGTATTTGCTGGGCCAGCAAAAAACAGGCGGGGGCTGAAAAACTGAACAGCAGCAGGTTAGTCATTATTGCCCAAGGGAAACTTCTCGCTAACCGGTCGCGGTTCAGCGCCAGAAAAACCCCGCTGACGCCATAGCCCAAAAGCGCCAGACTGATGATCATATAGGCGAAATGGTGCCACTGGATAATCGAAAACAGGCGCATCAATAAAATCTCATAGGCCAGGGCCGACCCCGAGATAACGGCGAGAGCAAACAACAATGGCCAACCCGGTTTTGTCGTCATTGCTCAATGTGTCCCGGTAAGCGGGACAAAGCTGACCGGCAGAATTTGTCGAGTAGTTACCTTGTTGTCAAAGTCTTTAATCACTAAAATCAGATATTGCATCATAAACTGTCCACCTATGGGTATGATCATGCGGCCGCCGGGCTTTAACTGTTTTATTAATGGTGGCGGTATGTGGCTCGCAACCGCAGTCGCTATAATCCCGTCAAAAGGCGCCACTGCTTCCCAACCGTAATAACCATCACCGGTTCGGGTATGAACTGTATCATAGCCAGTCCGCTTAAGGTTTACAGCTGCTTTTGCCGCCAGCTCTTCAACAATTTCTATCGTGTAGACGCTATCAACAAGCTCGGCGAGAATGGCCGCCTGATACCCGGAACCGGTGCCGATTTCCAGAACCCGGTCCGTTTTTTTCGGCTTAAGCAGATCGGTCATAATCGCGACGATATAGGGCTGGGAAATGGTCTGCCCATAACCAATAGGAAGCGGCCTGTTTTCATACGCGTAGATACTCTGTTCGATTTCAAGTTAAATTTTGCTAATTTTTNNGGACGTTGATCATCGGGAACAAATTCATGTCTTGGCACTTTGCCTATGGCATCGAGAACGCGCTCATCAAGGACTCCCTGCCCCAAAAAATCTTGGGTCTTAGCCACATCGACCTTAATGAGGTTGACCAATTCATGGCGTTGTCTCTGAAAAACATCTCCGGCGATGACGTGACTGGAAAACAACAGCAAAATAAAGCCTATGACAATAAGCCAAAAAATAATATGTTTTATTTTTTTCATGTTCGCAATCTCCTGATNNTACCTGATAGCCACTACTACTCCAGCTCGCTCTGAAGGAAAGATCATAAAAATCAGCATTGCTGGGATATTTGATCCTAATTTATTGACGAAGTCTTGGTACTTTTTCATGATCAAATAACTAGATATTATGGGTAATATAGAATACCCTCATTCCTGTCCATAACATATGGGCTGCTGATCCCTACCCAAAATCAAAAGGGTGGATATAGAAATATAAAACATAGAGAGGTACGTTATGAATATTAAAACTATCGCCTTAGCCACCACCTTGCTGTTGAGTGGCGCTTTTGCTTTCGCTGAATCCGTTCATCTTCCGCAAGCTGTAGAGCATACCAAGGCCGCCATTACTCATGGCGAGGCCGGTCATGCCCCTATGTTAGTGGAACACGCTTCGACCGCACTGACGCACGCTGAAGCCTCTGAGAAAGCCGAAGCTAATCCGCACACCGAGGAAGGCATTACGCACCTNNAAACATCTCGAAATGGCAAGTCAACCGAAGAAATAAGCTTCGGTCTGGGCAGTTTTGGGTATGAGCATTGCCATATTGTGTTTCATCCAGAAATTATCCAGACGACGCCCTATTACTATCGGTGCCTGTAATTATTAAATATTCCGGCATGTTTTATCTAATTACCATCCGGGTATCTCTTGAAAAACAATCATATGCAGCTGATTTTAACCGACAGGTCATCAGGAGAGATCAAAATTTATTCCCACCGATTACCTTTCTAGTTATAATGTAATTGGCTATCAATTTTGAGGAGGATTGATAGTGAATTAAACTCGGTAGTAATTTAATGGCTGCCTCGATGCTCCAAATAAAAAAACAAAAATAAAACTGGAGCTTCGTTTTTTGCCATTATTCGCCCTTGTATATTGTTAAACGAAACCCCAGAAAAGATGGCTATTCCGACCTGTCCACACTATTCATAGCGTAGTGTCAGTTCAATATAACCAAACCAGGGCAATCCGTTTTTGATGCCCTCTTTCCACTTCACCTTCTGGCTGTGTTTGTCAATCCACACCTCGTATGCGCTAAC
>PMDM01000027.1 GCA_003155565.1 Methylococcaceae bacterium
TGTTGCTATCTGCCGCAACTTCATCCCATTCCAGAGAATGATATAGGGTGGGGTAACGGGGATGTTCAGCCAGTTGATCATTATCAGCCGCACGTCTTCAGCGTACTTGCCTATTACGACCTACTTGATCCGGGTATACAGAGTCGCCAAATCGAACTAGCAAAGTTATATGGAATTGAAGGCTTTTGTTTCTACTTTTATTGGTTCGAGGGTAAGCAACTTTTGGAAACCCCAATAAAAAAATATCTGGAAGACGATAACCTAGATTTGCCGTTCTGTTTATGCTGGGCCAATGAAAACTGGAGCCGACGATGGGATGGGATGGATAAAGACATTCTTATTGCTCAACAACACTCTCAGGAAGACGATATTGCCTTTATCCAGCATGTTTCCCTTTTTATGCGAGATTCCCGCTACATTCGAATCGACAATAAACCATTGTTGCTGGTTTACCGCCCCAGCCTTTTATTGTCTGCGAAGAAGACTGCCGGAAGATGGCGGCAGTGGTGTAGGGATCAAGGGATAGGCGAAATTTATCTGGCCTACACGCAATCGTTTGAAGCAGTCGATCCTGTGATATATGGATTCGATGCGGCCATAGAATTCCCGCCAAACGAGCCTACTCACCAAAATGTAACAGATAAGGTTCAACCGCTACGAGATGATTTTATTTGTAATGTCTTTGACTGGAATAAATTCGTTGATCATAGTCGCAATTACAAAAAGCCGAAATATACATTATTCCGAGGGGTATGTCCTTTATGGAACAGCACTACCCGTAGGCGCTACAGTAAAAGTTCATTTTTGCTGAACAGATCGCCTCTGGACTATCAAGAATGGTTGTTGAATGCGATTGTCGAAACTGTTGAGAGTCTTAGCAATCCTGAACAACGACTTATCTTTATCAATGCCTGGAATGGATGGGCAGACGGTTCGTATCTTGAGCCAGATCAGCGTTATGGCTATGCCAATCTGGAGGCAACTCGTATGGCGCTTGTTCGTAAAACTGTGGTTGACAGTCAACAAGTACCTGATAGCACTCACTCAATCGCAGTCGTGATTCATGCCTTTTACGAAGATGTATTCGATGAGATTTTGAATTATTTAGAAAACATTAATTCAATCTCATTAAAACTCTATGTTACTACACCAATCGAACTGTTTGAGACTACCCACAGGAAGCTCCAAAAGCAACAACACAGTTTTTTTGTGCTGGCAGTCAGCAATCGAGGCCGCGACATACTTCCATTTATAAAAATCATGCCTGAAGTATTGAAAGATGGTTATGATTTATTGATTAAAGTCCATACTAAAAAATCGATCCATCGACAGGATGGCGAAGTATGGCGCAACGATATTTTTGAAAAATTACTTTCTGAATCGGCTCTTACTGCCAATATAGACCATTTAGTCAACAACCCCGAAATTGGAATACTCGGACCAACTGATCATATTGTTCCGATGAGTTTTTACTGGGGCTTAAATGCTGTTCGTGTGACAAAACTTGCAGCCAGAATGGGGATTGACAACTACACACTGGAAAAATTGAATTTTGTAGCAGGCAGTATGTTTATTGCCCGCACAAAGGCAGTAATTCCCTTAATGAATATAGCCTTGACCGAAGCTGATTTTGAAGTAGAAGCTGGGCAAGTTGATGGAACACTAGCACATGCTTTGGAGAGACTGTTCTCTGTCAGCGCTTTTACATCACGGTTAAAAATTAGCTGCCCGGATAATATAATTACTGAAAGTTACAAGTACAATAAGCACTAAACTCGAAATACCAGAAATCAGATTTGTTCGAGAACTAATCAAACAAGGGGAAAATGCATGACAGACGAACGCCACAATTACGAGTACCGTGTTAATACCGCCTCAGAATCTGGGCCCGCTAACGTGGTTCGTATGGTGGGGCAAAAAAAGCGTGTCGTTGAGATTGGTTGCGGCCCAGGTTCAATTACCAAGATCCTTGCTACGCAAGGGCAATGCTCAGTAATAGGCTTGGAGTTAGATAGTGATGCCATCGAAAAGGCAAAGCCTTATTGCAAACGTATATTCCAGGCTGACCTTAACTCCAATGATTGGCCTCGGCTGCTTGATGATTTTGAGCGGTTTGATGTCGTCTTAGCAGCTGATGTACTGGAGCATCTTTATGATCCATGGACGGCATTGCAACGTATGGTTCCGTTGATTAATCAGCAGGGCTATTTGGTCATTTCACTGCCACATATTGGTCATGCATCTGTACTGGCGTGCCTTATGGAGGGCGATTTTAAATATCACGACTGGGGGCTGCTAGACCGTACCCATATCCGTTTCTTTTGTCTTAAAAATATTGAAGATTTATTCGCCCAAGCAAATCTAAAGATTATTGATGTAAGTTACGTGATAAAGCATCCCCTAGAAACTGAGTTTGCAGCAAATTGGACAAGGCTATCTGCATCTGTGCAAGAAGTTTTAATGAGCAGCACACATGCTGGCGTGTTCCAAGTTGTTGTTAAGGCAGTGCCCCTCAGTTATCTTGGTGATGTAGTGCCTTTAGTTTCGCCTACACCAAAATACAAACCAGCACCCATTCTTTTTGCTTTAATGTGGAGAAGGCGATTTATCGTTTTGTTCAAAACGTTATTATTTCAGTTAAGTAAGCACTTAAGCCCACAATGGAAAGCTAAATTTCGTAAAGTTCTGGATTTTGCAGGCATCAGGTTATGATGGTATTGCAATCAAATCAAAAATGCAGCGCTTTTTCGAGTGTGCATTAAAAACTAAAGAACATAAAATTTGTGAATAAGTGTGGGTTGATGTAAAAAACTCAACTACTTAAGTTAAGAAGAATAATACGATAGCAAAATGAATCCTACCCAAAACGATAAGCAAACATCCTTGCCAGCAAACAACCAACGCCCAAAATTAATCGCGATGTATTTCCCCCAGCTACACGCAATACCAGAGAATGACACTTGGTGGGGCAAAGGGTTTACGGACTGGGACAATGTTAAGAAAGCCAAGCCGCAGTTTGAAGGCCACTACCAACCCCGCGTCCCATTGGGAGATAATTATTACGACCAATCGAAGCAGGAAACTTTACGCTGGCAGATAGACCTTGCAAAAACGCATAATATCTATGGATTTTGTCATTACCATTACTGGTTCGACGGCAAGCAATTGCTTGAAAAGCCAACGAATCTGATCCTGGCGAACCGGGACATCGATTTCCCGTTCTGCCTGTCTTGGGCGAATGAAACCTGGTCAAGACGATGGGATGGGCGGGATCATCATGTGCTTATTCAGCAGACCCATCCTCCAACCAAGGAGAGCTGGAAGGCGCACTATGACTATCTGATCAAGGCATGGACCGATCCGAGAGCGATCAAGGTTGACGGCAAGC
>PMDM01000312.1 GCA_003155565.1 Methylococcaceae bacterium
CCAGGTGCCGCTGCCTAGTTGCATACCGTAATGGATAAAACCGCCGTCAATCTGATGGTTACGCCTTAGCTGAATATTCACATCGCCCGTGGGGACGCTAAGCCCTCCAGTAACATGGACGTGATGTATGCCGTTATCAAAGAGTTTGAATAAGGCATACATGCCCAAGTCGCCTATGCCGCCAGTTTCATGACCATTCTGGACATGATGCGCGATGTGTTGACCTATATTTAGTCGTTCGCCGTTTGGATTCACCGGATTATCCGTGTTGTTATTAGCCACGCTGTCAGGCGGAGCACCGCCTAATCTATCCATTGTCATACCCATATCCATAAACTGCGGCATCAGCATTAAGGTAAGCCAATCGGTTGGGGCGTACATGATGTCTAGCATGTGCATATTCATGGTCATACTGGCTGGTTTAACAAAACAGGGGTTTAGGCCACAACCTCCAGCCACAATAGCCTGATCGCTAATCGGTTTAGCCCCATGCAACATATCACCGCCCTGATTGCCATACATATAACGGTAACCGACCATGAAGTCACCCGCATTAGGCAACATGTGATCAAACATGACTCCAGCCGGCGCATGGACACCATGATTGTGATGTTCATGCCCGGTATGGCTATGTCCACCACCGCCGCCCAGCGATAAGGCGGCCAAATCCACTTTCAGTGCGGCATTAGCTGCCCAGTAGTCGAAATCCGCATACGCACCTTCACCGCCACCGCCAATTTTGAATGAGCCTTGGTGGGTATAGTATTCAAAACCTGTTTCGAGGCTTAAGCCCTTGGCAAACTGCTTGGTAACAGTCACTCCCCCGCTTAACGCACCATAACCAGATAGGCGTTGGTCGCTGGAAAAATTTGCTGGCAGCTTGCTGGGATCGTATGGCAAGCCGATTGGCTTACCGTTGGCATCACTTTTTGATTTAAAACCTTGTTTAGTGACCAGCCAAGGCGTGTAAAAATCAGCCGCATCTTGCGAGTAATAACGCACCCTGGGTGTCACTGTCCAACCGCTACCTAATGGCTGCACCCAGTCCGCTTCAAAGGTATGCGCCTGAATGCCCCAATCATCCGCCGAAAAATGGTAATCGAAATGCAGGGCGGCATCCAGTGCGTTAATGTATTGCACATAACGTCCTCCCAGATTCCACTGGTTACGGACATCTGGTCGCTGCTCTAGCAGTGCCCTGAGATCGCCTGAAAAAATGCCAGGTGGGTTATCGTTATTAGATTGCAGAGTAGGATCAGGATCGACAAAGACCNNAAGCCGGTGCTGCGGGTATAACTAACATCCGCCCCAACCAGGGCATCCTTATTGATGATTTGCGTCAGGCCAAAATGGGTAGCCCAATCTTGACGGTTACCGCTGAGGATATTGGACTTGGGTTGATTTTTCAAGGTTTCAAGTTGACCATTCAATCGGTAGGCAGTGCTATCGATATAGCTATATGCATCATGATCGAGTACAGCATGAGTGTCGCTATTGGTATAACTCAAGTCCAGGTTTAGTGTGGTACGCTTTTGGTTAAGATCCCAGCGCCCGCCAATATTGCCAAACCGCGATTCATAATCATCTTCCAGAGAAATCCCACCACCCACACTCAGTGCCGCCTCATCCCATTCATAGCTTAACTTAAAATCCCCCTGTTTGCGGGTTTCCGGCGAAGCGCTCGCAAGAATGTGTGTCAATTGATTATTTTTTATCAACCCGCTAGTGGGGTCAAAAGGAAAAACGTATTGCACAGGATTAAGCTTCCTATCCAAAAGAACTTGGTTAACCCCTTGAAGGTAAGGCGATGCACCTACGACTGTCGCTCCGTTAGCTGAAAATAGTTGGCTATTCCCCCCAAACACAGCTGGCGCAGTGGAAATCGGCGTAGCGCCGCTCCAGGTATCTTGCATGTAATTAAAAGCGAATTTTATCCGGTCAGTTAAAGTAATTTTAGCGCTACCATGTAAGCTCTCAACCTCAATAGGATTTAATGAATTCTTGATGCCCGATACAGTGTTCTCCCCGGTCAAAGGGTCTGAAACCGCACTACTAATTCCCCGTTTGCCCTCCTGATAATGGCTGTACTGAAAATCCACCTCATCACCTTCGGTGGCATGGGCTACGGGCGACAATAACCCTGGCAGTAACAGGGCGGCGGCAGTTAATGCTTGTAAGGGGATTCCATCCGGTTTTTTAAGGGATCGCACAAATTTGGTAGGTTGGGGTGAGGTACGAACCCCAACACACGGAAGACACATAGCTTGGGTTGCATCTTTTCGCGACCCAACACCTATCGCCAAATGTTGGGTTGGAACAGCGCCAACCCAACCTACAGGCTGTTGATCCCGTTCTTGGTTCGACAAGGCTCTCCTGAGCGTAGCCGAAGGACTCAACACATTACCGTTCGTCCTGAGCCTGTCGAAGGACTTAGTCAGATATTCCTTAAGATGGCATCTTTTTGATTTCCTGTTAATAACAGCCACAACCACCACCTTGTGCGGCATTTCCACCCGCCGCCGCCTCGCGGCTACCGTAGTTATGCGTCCACAATGCACTTTGCGAAGGATTCGGGTCTAAAGCCATTTGAGGTTTAGCCAGATTACCTCGCTCCCACGGTTGTACCGGCACACACCCAATGAGCAAAACACCCATCGTGAGCAAAAGTAGCTTCGCTACCAAGCCAGCCAATTTCATACGTTACCCCTTTATTGTTTTTATTAGCGGGTCTTTTTTCGCTGACCCTATAGCCTTGGCAAACGCAATTCTTTGCGGTAGATAGTTATTGAACTGCCCTGCTTATTCTTGAAACCGTTCAAGCCAAGTCTATTGAAGACTTCTAACCTTTCGACAATCTCAAGGCGAACGTTGTGATACCTTATCGGATCGATCCAATGAGCACCTCGAAAAAAAACAGTGCCGGTAAAACGTCATTGACCGACACTGCCAAGGCTAGTAAACCAAAAATTAAACCATTACTGGTTTTTTATCATAAACCAATCGGTTCCGGTATGTTGGTCGCCTGTGGCATCGCTAGATTGGCAGTGGAACTCAGCCAGATATATTTCCCTGCCTATTACCGTTGACTTGGTTTTTGTAACAGTCATAAGATAGGGCCCTGTACCGCCTGCTAAGGTGAAATTGGGGCTAAAATAGGCATCGCCATCCCTCCCCAAATCCGTGCTGATTTGGCTAACAATCACAGCACCAGTTGGATCAGTATACTGGGCCTGAATGCTAATTCGTGCCGGATTACGAGGCGGCAAATCTTTCACATGCAGCAACAGATGGTCTGGATCGCCAGTACCATCATTAAGGTTCGAACAAGTGACCATATATTGGTCAGTAGCCGCCGCTTTTGAATTTTTACGACCCAAAGTCCCAGCTTGGGAATGTGCAGATACAAAGTCCGCATATCCGATTGCAATCAATAAAGTTGCAAGCATTATTTTTGTATTTTTCATCTTATATCCTCATACCATTAGCGAACTAACGGTAACATTATCAAAATCATTTTGATTTTTTCCGCAAATCCTCTTGCTTTACTACATTAATCTGGAATTTATCGAAAGTGCATAAACCGTGATAGCGTCAACCGATGCCCCTACCTAGAGACAAGTTTTAGAATTTATAGGTAAAAACTCCAGGATGACCATTGCACGGAACACCCTGGAATTGAAGGCATTGTAAAGTTAATCAAGGTACGTAAAAAAGCACTTAACTAACAATAACCTACGACTTATAAGCCGTGGTTGCCTTTGGTAAATGGACGGGTATTACGGCCAGTCAGAAATGAATCAAATGCTATGCCATTGGGCTCAACACTGACATCAACCTGTGTACCTGTGCAAAGCGCGAGATCAGCAGCTTTATTATTGACGGTCATTGTTGTCCAGTAAGTAGGTTGCAGCAATTCTGGATCATTATATAGCGCACTGCCGCCATAAGGTGCGGTAAACCACCAGTCCGCACGGTTGTTGTCGCCATTGCCATTTTTAGCAATAGTCTTATAAGTATCCGCATCTGCCGGATTTTTTTGTATAAAACCGGTTTTAGCAGAGGTTGTCCTAGGCACTTCATTGCCCAAAGCATCTTCCGGCGCCGTGTAAGGACCTTTCTTATCATTACCTGCGTTTTTATCTGTATCGCAGTAATTGATCACACCCAAACGAATTTTTAGCGTTTTTACACAATTATTAGCGATGGTGGGTGCTGTAACCTTGAACGACGTAATAGCGTTCATGTTAGGGGCCATCACCCCATCTTTCCAGAACAGCGCTTGTACGTTACCTAAACCATCAACGATTTCTTCGGAAGTCGCATAAGGTGAACCTCCAGTATAACCGGTCACACCCAATGCAAGTGTGGCAGTGCTAATGGTACCGTTACCATTGCCGCCTACTTGCATCACGGCTCCGGAAGCATCTCTCCATACCGTGTTATCACCGAACGGAAACAAGGCCGCTTGACCAATTACCGGATATGCCTGTGCTGGAGGGCCACCCTCGTAGCTATTGCCGCAACCATGGGTAATAGTAAAGCCGTTGTAGCTACTAGCGCCTTCAGTAGCCGTATCCCTAACGCCAGTGTGGGCAAACGCTTGTCCGGCAGCAAACAATGTTATGAGCGAGCAAAATATTAAGCCTTTAATTTTTGAATGTGTCATTAAGCCCTCCTTAGGACGTAGTTATAATTTTAATAAAGCATTACAGCAATAGTGACGACTGATATGTATCACGACTAGTATAAAAGCACTATTCATGCCAAATTTATTGCTTTTTTATAGGCCCTTATATAAAAATTGATCGCCATTAAAATTTACTCCTGGTGAATTTATTTTATTGATTAATAAGGTATTATTTTTAATCATAAAAGAATATTGAAGCCTTTCAGAATTTTTGATGGAAGTAAAAGCGGGTGAAGTGATAAGAAAATACCTGACAAATCCCCTTGTTTTCATCCTAAAATCAAAAACTGTGTCATATGACACAGTTTAATTAAAATTTGTACCTCCTGAAACCCGCACGAGCCGTGGCTTTCAAAAAAAAGTGTGTCATATGGCACAGTTTTAGAAAAAAGTGTGCCATATGACACACTTTTTTGGCTATTTTTTAGCGTCTGCTCTCAGCTTTTATCTTATGCCGATAAAGTCGGCATTATTCGGGTGTGGCTCAAACTACAATTTGACTGTATTGAGTTATATTTTGTCCGCAGCTACTTTATTGATTCGGCCTGTTGATGTTTGAACCGTTCGTGCTGAGTGAGTCGAAGCACATAAGCCTTTCGACAGGGCTCTCCTGAGCGTAGCCGAAGG
>PMDM01000004.1 GCA_003155565.1 Methylococcaceae bacterium
AACCGCACAAACCAGACAAAGCGAAACAGCAATAGCAATAGTTTTTTCTAAACTATCATTACCCAAGGCAAGAACTTTGTCCTTGTATACTTTAAATTTTTGATAGTACTCGTTCTTATCGAGCTTCGCACAAATACCGTCAAGGTGTTTACAGGATTCTTTTTTATCAAGCATGACGTTTCATCCTTCTTCTGATATTGGCTTGTATAACAAAGTAGTCAATAGTGGGCGCAAACATATTAGAAAACAGGATAGCCAGCATAATCCCTTCCGGAAAAGCTGGATTGACCACCCTGATGAGTACGGTCATAATCCCAATCAGTGCCCCATATATCCAACGCCCCGTATTGGTCATTGCGCCGCTGACAGGATCGGTTGCCATATAGACCATACCAAACGCAAAACCGCCCATCGTCAAATGCCAGTACCAAGGAATGCTGAACATCGGGTCGGTATCGCTGCCGATCACATTAAACAACACTGATGTAGCCACCATACCAAGAAAAACACCACTCATGATACGGTAAGAAGCAATCCGGGTATAAAGCAGGAACGCCCCGCCTATCAAACAGGCAAGTGTTGAAGTTTCGCCAAGGCAGCCCGGCGCAAAACCAAGGAATGACTGCATCCAGCTATAATTTGCCGCATAAACCGCTTCAAGTCCACCGTTTGCGGCCAAAGCCAGTGGTGTCGCAGCAGTAAAACCATCAACGGCTACCCAGACAGAATCGCCTGTAATGGCGGCAGGGTAAGCAAAATATAAAAATGCCCGCCCGGTTAAAGCGGGATTAAGGAAGTTTTTTCCCGTTCCACCAAACACTTCCTTGCCGATAACGATACCGAATGAAATCCCCAACGCGACCTGCCACAAAGGCATATCGGGCGGCATTATTAAGGTATAAAGCATGGATGACACGAGAAATCCTTCGTTGACTTCATGCCCACGCACCATTGCAAACAACACTTCCCAAACACCGCCAACCGCCAAAGTGACGATATAAATTGGGAAAAAATACAATGCGCCATGCACAAAATTAGACAATGGATTCATGGCGTTATACCCGAACATGGACATAAAAATGCCGCGCCAGTTCGGAATCTCTTTCATGCCCATCACTTCCATTGCATGATTGGCTTGATAACCGGTGTTATACATTGCCATCAAGACGCAGAAAAAAGTCGCTATAACCACAAAAGTCATCGTCCTTTTCAGGTCATTGCCATCCCGCACATGCGTAGTGCCGCGTGTTACATCGGCTGGGGTGTAGATAAAGGTATCCACCATCTCGTACAACCCGAAATATTTTTCGAGTTTTCCGCCTTTTGTAAAATGCGGCTCAATCTTGTCCAAAAAATCTCTAGCCGACATTACCCTTCCTTCTCAATTTTAGTTAAATTCGCTCTCAGTACCGGTCCGAAATCATGCTTGCCTGGATCTACGAAGGTAAATAAGGACACATCTTCTTCATCCAGTTCAAGACAGCCCAGCAATTGGGCTTGGTCGGTATCGCCAACCACCATGGATTTGAGCAACGGTGTCGGCAATATATCCATGGGCATGACCGTCTCATAAACACCCACTGGCACAATCGCCCTGTTACTGCCATTCTTATCCGTAGTTAACGGGAATTTTCGATGCGACTTACGATCCTGACGGCTTTTGATGTACACATCAAGTGCGGAATATTTATCTTTACCCGGCACGATCCAACCAAAAAGCTCACGGGCGCGACCTTCCTGCAAAGCGGATACCTGGAGATGGTAGCAACCTAGATAGGCCGCCCAATCTGTCGCCTGATGACCGTATAAAACAGAACCTGAAATCACCCTGTTTTCAACATCGCCCAATTCACCAGCCACCAAATCATCGGTATTGGCTCCAACCTGCGTACGGACTAATCGAGGATTTTTTACCGTGGGGCCTGCAAGCGAAATAACGCGCTCAACATTCAGCTTACCGGTCGTAAATAATGCACCGATTGCCATGACAGCTTGATAATCAACGTACCACACAAACTTATCGACATGAACTGGGTCAATAAAATGAATATGCGTACTCGGCAATCCGGCAGGATGAGGGCCTGAAAATTCAGCAACCTCGACTGAACTGTTATCGCCTGTAGCAATATCAGCGCCTATTGCTTTGCAAACGTAGGTTTTTCCTTCGCTTAATCTGGATAAGATGGTCAAGCCGTTAGCAAAATCAGCGCTGCGGTCTTTAATAACAATGGCTGGATCTGCTGCCAGCGGGCGGGTATCCATTGCCGTCACGAAAATAGACTTCGGCTTACTATCAACCGCTGGAATTTTGCCGTAAGGTCTTGCACGTAAAGTCGTCCACAAACCAGACTTTAAAAGATTCGCCTTAATCTTGTCCACATCCAGTTTTGATAGCTCCGTTTCCTTGTATTTATCGAACGATTCCTGTTCTGAACCCTTTAATTCGATAACGACGGACTGCAAAACACGTTTCTCGCCGCGATTGATGGCTTTGACAATACCCGCACCAGGCGATGCAAACACAACGCCGGGATTTTTCTTGTCCGCGAAAAGAATCTGTCCTAGCTTGACCGTATCGCCTTCGTTGACCAGCATCGTAGGCTTCATCCCTACGTAATCCATGCCCAGAATGGCAACAGATTTAACCTTGTTGCCATTCTCGATGACTTGTTTAGGCTCGCCCGTTATCGGTATGTCCAAACCTTTTTTAATAAGAAATTGCATTTTGATAAGCCCGCTCTCCAGACGCGTTGCAACGAAACCATTCCTAAGCTACTTCAAACCTAGCTAGGCACTTTAATGATGAGGAAATAAATCGATGGTATTACACCATAAAAACTTCACTTTCTCAACCACGGACGAGGCAAAAACACTCAACTCAAACAACGTTGACTTATTGGGTGAAATAGTTGGCATACCGTTCGTGCTGAGCCTGTCGAAGTATTAGCGGTATGCCAATTATTTCAACGCTAACATCAAATAACTCAGCCATTTTTTGGCTTAACCACAAGGTTTCGTCTTCATAGATAACGCCTATCTTCACCTTACCTTTGGTATAGGTTCGGAGTGAAAAAACATGTTTTTTCACTCCACATCTTCATCTAAACATAAATTTTTAAACTCGGAGTATTCCTTAAACTGTTGTACTAAAAATTCGCGTCCGTGCATTTTTAACATACTGTGAAAACTTGAATAAGGGTAATTTTTTAAATCAGTCACATAGCCGTGTTTTACAAGATTATTAAACAAATAATTCAGCCTGATAAAATAATCCCGCTCATCACGCGGACAATAATCCCAATAATTCAACCAAATCGGTTTTTCTGCCTGAAGTTGGGAACAGATAAATCTAGCTGAAAGCATGTGTATTTTGCCAATAATACCGCTTAAATCCCCCCATTTTTACTGATTCCCAGCAACTGATAATGGTTGTCGAGAATAACTCAGTCATTTAACAGCCAAGCTTTTTCCTCAAAACATTGCCGAATAGTGGCTAACAGATAATCTTTAATGGTATTTGATTGAAGCAAATCCCGCTTTTGATAAATACTGCCTGTAATAAAATAAGGGCTATTATCAACAAATAAATGCGCTGGATTATGCTGGTGTTTTTTGAGCATTTTAAGCAGTTAAATGGCGTAAAAACATAGAATAACAACTTGGAATAAAAAAACATGTTTTTTTATTCCAATTCAACCTGCTGTTTTGCCTAATTAAGCCCGCAAAAAGCCTAAATCAAACACTTGTGGTGACAGTTTGTCGCTCAAGGTTTTGTATACCGTTTCAAACGGCTTGAAATCAATGGCTACGTTATCACCACTGGTATTACGCGCTTTAAGCGCATTGCGGATTTGATACCAACCCACATCGGGCGGTTCAACTTTAATTCATCACGCACGCTATACACATCGGTTTCGGCAGTTCGCGATTGATGCGTTTCACTTTTCGTTCAGCACATCCTATAAGTTAATAAAACAATTCAATAGCTTGAACAACACATACCCCGTTATGATGCACCGAGCACCGGAGCATTTATCGAGAATAGCCCGTTAGGGGTGCGACATGGATGCCGCACGTTGTCGGAGGGATAGGAAATCCCTTCCGACAACCCCCGATAAAAACGACGGGGCGCAGGAAGCAAGCGGCATCCGGGNNAAGCTGTTAACCCAACGCGACTGCATCCATACAGTTGTCCAGCACAGTAAATTTTTTCTTAACTTATCGGAATTGAGGTTTCTGTGTATTACTACCTTAAAAAACACCTCAAAAAACTGTGTCATATCACACACCCACTGCGGCATATCACTCACTTTTTCCTGGAAGCCGCGTAACATGGGCGTTTACGAGGTACGCTAATTTCTAAAAAATATGGCATATCACACACTTTTTATGAAAGGTGACTTTTGCCCACTAAAACTAGGCGTTTCCAATAAGTTCTAATATTTCTCCCCTAGACTACGAATGGATTGGTTAATATCTTAATATCAATAGGTTAAAGGNNTAAATGTCAGCCTCCGATTGGACACGTAAATCTGCCAAAAATCCACCAAAATCATGGCACAGGATTTGCTTTATATTTAATGCTTTAACCGTTACCGTAGCTGCCATTTCTGCATGTCTGACGGTTAAGGCATCGCAGTATTGCTTTAATCGGCTTATGCAAGGTTTCACCACCCCGTAAGTTAGCACCCTTCCTCTCTTATGCGGATTAATGGTGTATAGGTATTTATACCTTTAGTCCGCATCTTTTTTCTAGGAAGTTATGCCGTGAAGCTTTATAAGCCTATAAATTGAACATAAATCGGAGATAAACCTATGAAAATAAGTAACCCACTATCCATGCCTACGGTGAATACTTTTAAACCAATTTTTCAGCTTAACTGGCTACCAACCAATTTGCCGAGCTTTGTCGCCTTAGCGATAATTTTGACATCAGGTGTTGTGGCTATGCAAAAATTCCAAGAAGGAAAAATGCCGGAAACTAAATCCCTTGCATGGTACATGGCAAACCCACAAGAAGCCCTCGCAAAAAATAAAGAGTGCTATGACAATCCGCAATTAAAAACAACGGAAAACTGCGTCTATTCATTGCAGGCGTTGGAAATTACCCATAAAGGGCCAAACTCGTGAGTTAAAACGAAACCTGTAGTTCAGACGGTTTGCTCTTGCAACCATCTTCAAAGCTACGCAGGTTGTCCGTCATGAGTTACATCCATCCTTTCTTTGCGGGTTATTTTAGACGGTTGCAGCACTTAACCCGCATTTTTTTATATCGGTGTCACCATGAAATTGAACCAAAAC
>PMDM01000011.1:0-274 GCA_003155565.1 Methylococcaceae bacterium
ACAAGGGGAGATGATTGCCGTTGAGTGCGAATAACACCACGCCTTTCAGAAGGCCAAAATATTTTTTCCCGTGTCTGGATTTGATCGTATGGTATTTTGTTGCCAATTTTTGACCGTCAACACTGGCGTGAACACCGTAGTCAGCTAAGTTATACTCGCCAAAAATGGGCAGCTTGGCGGTATGGTTCATGATCACATCATTGGCGGCGCTGAGGGTTTGATAGCGAATATAGCTTTTATTAACCCGATCCAGATCTTGCTCTTTCACATCGCT
>PMDM01000011.1:308-2824 GCA_003155565.1 Methylococcaceae bacterium
TTAACCAGCTCGCCTTGCTTATTGCGATGAATTTTCAGGCTAGTGTTTTCACCGTTTTTAATATTTTGGTTAACCCGCTCATATTTCTCTTTCAGGTTGGCTTCGAGTTTGCTTAATAAGTCTTCGATGTTCATTGACAGCAAAGGCATGTTGAGCTGCTTTAATATTTCATCTTTATGCTGCGTCCAATATTCAATGTCGATCAGTTCGTCGTCCAGGGTACGATAGCAATTACTGTCTTTAATGAACACGCTGGTATTGGCGATGCCCTGTTTTAGCTGGCTATAAACCATGCATTCATAGCGGTCGCCATCCACTTTTTTGACCTGCTGATCATCGACCAGCACTTTATAGGTGAGGAATTTTTTCAGCGATTGAGGGAAGAAGTTCATGGGGATGTCTTCATAGGCATAATCCCGGAATGATAGTCCACTGCTCAGGTGCCGCCTTAAAAACGCAATGGCTTCAGTTAGTCCATCGTTCGTGCAAGAAAAGTCCAGGACTTTGAAAATTGGGCGCATGTTCCTTTTTATGGTTAACGCCTGTTGCCCATAGTATTGCCAGCGATAGAAGTCCCGGTCNNATATTAATGGCCAGCACCTTGCATGCCTGCTGCCTAAGCTTCGAATCTACGTTTTCAATCAACTCTATTTTTGAACGTTGATAGTCGTTGGCGTCATCGGCATATTTAGTCATCTTTTGTATCAAACTGGATACCAGATGGTCATTGATTTTAAGAAAACGGCGATGAACGTAACAAAGCAGGTAAAGCCGTACCAGATTTTTATCGGTAAACCGCCTGAGTTTCTGGATGGTGTAAAATTCCGCCAGGTTTGCATAGTAGATAATATTTTGTTCTGAGAGTCCCAGCTTAGGCATCAGGGTCTTAGATTTTTGGTAAATGCCTATGATCAGTTGTTGTTTGGCGACGCTATTTTTAATTTCAGTGGTGCTGAAATTCTTCTGATCCTTTTTTAGCAAGGTGAGGTTATAAAACAGCTCGTCGTTCGTTAACAGCTTATCCAATTCCGCACGCAGTTCTTTATCGGCATCGGTGTAGAGTTTATTGACCAACCGGTTTTGCTCTTCTTGAAGCGCGGTAGTCACAATATCCTGTAAGCTTGAATAAGCAGGCCTGATGACATTTTGTTGTTGGCAATAGACCAGCAAGCCTTCCAATACGAACCTCGATAGGGCGTGTCGTTTGACTAGCTCCTTTGCTTCTTTGAGTAATTGGCTCTGAAAATCTGTATCAGCATCTTTCAGGCCGAATTTATTCATAACCTCGCAGCGGTTCCGGTAGTGATGATTTTTAGACACCTGTTTTTTAGGAAATGGCTCTTCTGGAAAATAAAGCCGCATGATGAACACTGCATCAGCTTTAACTTTTTGGAAGCTGAAAAGAAAAAAGTAATTGACGGCCCGGTAATAACCAAGCTGAAGGATGTAATCCACTTTACGGGCAGTGTTGTTTTCAAAGCTATCGAGAACAGCTATATCATCGGCATCAAGGGTGAATAAAAATGACCGCTCTTCATCGTCCAGCGAGGGTATTGCATAAAGGGCATTGATTTCGTCCGGGGTTAAAATCGATAGTCGAGCCATGCTGGAATCTATATTGGATGATGATAAAGATATGGCACGGTTTTTTCCCACGCCACCGCCTTTCTGGGTATTGGTTTTAGCTGTGCAAATATAGCTGCGTAAAATCAAGATCGATTTAGCCTACCATTAGGCCCTGCTCTAGTGATAGATCAGGAAACGCCCTAAAAGCCTATCAATAGAATCCGTTTTGTTTTATGATCGACACTCTATCACAACATCTTAAACTCTTGTGAGTTAAATATGATCATTGGTTACGCCAGAACCTCCACTGTCGAGCAAATTGCTGGCCTAGAAGCGCAGCTAAAAGAACTCGAAGCCGTTAATTGCAAAAAAATCTTTCAAGAACAGGTGTCATCNNCTGGCCAGATCAGTCGCTGATCTCATGACGATTATCCAGAGGCTGGAGCAAAAGTTGGTGGGCTTGCGCATTCTTAATTTAGGCATGGACACACAGACTCCGACCGGCAAACTCATGCTGACTGTCTTGGGAGGTGTCGCCCAATTCGAGCGGGAAATGATGTTGGAACGGCAGAGGGAAGGCGTCGCCAAAGCCAAGACAGCAGGTAAATATAAAGGTCGGAAGCCACTGGCGGACGACTTACGCCAAGAGGTAGCTTGTCTCGCTACCGAAGGCATGGCAAAAGTTAATATTGCCCGCCAACTAAAGATCGGTGAAGCTAGTGTATATAGAATCTTGGCGGCCACAAAAAAAGCTGATGTGTGAAAATTTCGCAATCATAAGAAACGCAAACAGCAGGAATGCACAGAATATCTACTTTGAAGGAGTTAAAATATTTAATCTGGCTGCGTGAAATTTTGTGTTTTATTTAACAACACCCAAGCATGAATTTTGCAACAGAGTATATATCCATAATATTCAATATGTTATAGAAAATATTATCAACGGTTTT
>PMDM01000281.1 GCA_003155565.1 Methylococcaceae bacterium
CTACTTACTGCGGCTTTAACCTACTACTTTCACCCAACTTATCCACAATCTGCAACCCCTCGTTCAAAGCCTTTGCCTCATTATCGGTTACCCGCTTGCCGGCCGCCTTTTGTTCTTTGATAAAATCACTGGATGGGTAAACCGTATATTTGACATTGACTATCTTTCTCCCCTCTTTGCGCTCCAGGGAAGTGTAACGCGCTAAAATGCCGCGGCTTACAAGTTCATCCAGGGCTTCTAATGCTGTCCTGCGATTATCACTTTCCCTGGTCTGCTGTAATAATCCGCACCCTTTTAAATCTCCAAACATAAAATGATAATCATTAAAAAGATTGGCTTGTTTGAATCGGTGAATAAGCTGCTTGTAAATCCAGCGGGAAAGCGGACTATTGCAATTCATCAGGCGAGTATAGTTAAACTGGCGGTAATCAAGGCAGTTTATGGCGTGGGAAATAAAAACCGGCAAACGAGCGATATGGTGTGCGTCCGTATCGGCTAGATAATCCTCGCGGCCTACGGTTACAAGGTCTTGCAATATTGCCCCACTCCAAATTTCCTTGCCTTCCTTTAAAAACGCAACATTACATTTATTCATAACCTCTATTGCATGCTTTATTTCTGCACGGCTGCGGGTGCAGCCTCTATCCTTTAATTCGCGGTAAAGCATGCTTAAAGAAAACCTTACCCACGTCTCAACATTTTCCGGGTCGTGGATGCCGTATTGCTGATCTGAAAGGATTTTTTTTAAGGCTTCCTCTATCAGTTCTTCGGTCACGCTCGGAAAATAGGCTTTATAGTTGCCATTTTCCTTGACTAACGCGGGCTGTATAACAACCGTGTATTTATGACCTTGCTCGATATATTCCCATTCGTAGGGGTCTGGCTGACCTTTCTCTGGTCGTAATTTTTCCAAGGTACGGGCGGGGAAATATTTTGGTATGCGCTCCCATATTTCAACGGTGTTTGATACATCGCCTTTATTATTGGTGATAAACTCCCCGAATAAATCAAATTGAAGGCTTTTAATCGGTTGCGCTGGTACCGGTTTTGGCGAGTCTTTGTTCTGTGTCAATTTAACAGCTCCATCGGCGGGAACAGGCTTAACCCTTCTGTTATTTAAAGTGCGTTTCATTGCAAATCCTATACTGATATAATGCTGTCAGTTAAGCGCTTGGTGATTATTTTTGACCGTTTCGCTTACGTTGACTACTTTAAGCCCGATGCTGCAAGGTGCCGGGCTTTTTTATTGCGTGGACACAATTTTTTTAGCAGGCTTTGGTTTTCCGGTTTGACTACGCGAAGCTTGGTCAATTTCCATTCTGAATTTGGCTATCATTGAGCTTGGTGCAACCAATTCGACACGCTCCCAGCCAGTAGGCAAAGATTCATCGGCATTTGCCGCCACATTCTGCGTTTCCCGGTACTTTAGTAATGTGCGCCACACAACATCAACTGAATCACCAACCGCTTGCCGTGTCCAGCCATAGCGATTGGCAACCGCTTGATAGGTTTCATTGTCCACAAGTGCAGAACGAGCGGCTTGAATGCGATCATCAGAAATATTCAGTAGAGGGCGGATAGAATCAAACTCAATAGCCATCATTTTCCTTTTGTTACGCATACACCACACCATCAATCAAACAATATAAAATCGACATATTATTATTCCCAACAATCAAACAAAAGCAGGCCGTAAGCCTGCTTGGAATTATGGTCTAACATCACTTAGTATATTCAAAACGCTGAAACTGTTCTCCTTACCGGCCCCATGTAAATAGGCGACAAGTGCCAGCGCACCATTGCCGGCACCTGAAAATTGACGGCTGCGAAACCCCTTGACTACACCACGGGTTGTATCCGTATCCTGTTTGCCCAGATCATAGAACGACCTTAACCATACCTCAATATTCGTCTTGTCCATGTCGTTCATTGACTCAAGAACGGTCTGTGGATTTATGCCATTTTCGCAAATGTTCATATAAGCATCAGCTAGCACTGTCTCCAAAGATTCGCCGGTTGGTTTCGCGTCCGCGAAAATACCAACTTCGTCGCTCTGCCCTTCAGGTTCTGGTTCTGTGTCTTGTTCGCGTTGTTCTTTACGCACGGTAGGTTTTTTTTCTTGTTTGGGTTCCTTGGTTTTTTTGCTTGGCTTAACTTCTTCCTTAATTGCTGCCACCTTATCACGGGCGTTTTCTTTGCCGCGTGTCATTTTAAGGTCGTTAACAAGCGCTTTCGCTTTCTCTGGGTCGTGTTTCTCAATAGTTTTTACGGCGGTGATAATCTCAACGTCCGCGCTAACGTTTTCGTTTACAAGACGCTTTGCCTGTTCAGGCAGGTTCAGCAAAGAAAGCATCTTAGAAAGCCACGGGCGGCTTTTCTGGTGCTTCTCAAGAACAGCCTCGACACTGCCTAATCGGTCAAGATCACGTTGAATCTTCAAGGCCTCCTCGATTTGCGTCAAGTTCTTGCGGTGAATGTTCTCGGCAAGTTGCGCGTCTTC
>PMDM01000478.1 GCA_003155565.1 Methylococcaceae bacterium
TGTGGTTATGGATCAATTGGATGTTAATAACACCGGTGGTAAAGGCATAGAAATAATCGGCGGTCAAAATGTAAAACTAAGCAACAGCACAATTCATCATACGGGTGCAGCAGGGGTTGCGGTTTCAGGTGGCGACAGGGCTACACTGACAGCCTCCGGACATGTGATTTATAACAATCATATACATCACATGTCCACAGTGATAATGACATATACACCCGGCATCGCCGTTGATGGCGTCGGCGTTATAGTGGCTCACAATTTGTTGGAGCAGGGTGCGCATAATGCGATGACTATTGCAGGTAACGAACATTTAATTGAAAAAAATGAATTGCATCATTTTTGTATGCAAGCGTCAGATTGTGGGGCTATTTACATGGGTCGTAACTGGTCATGGCGCGGTAATATCATCCGCAACAATTATATTCATGACATTATCGGCTATGGGTTGCAAAGCGTGGACGCGGCAAAAAACCAAGTAGTCTATTCACATGAAGGTGCTGTTGGTGTTTATCTTGACGACGGTGTTAGTGGTTTTGAGGTGAGCGGCAATATTTTTGAAAATGCCGGATCTATGGCACTACAAGTGGGTGGAGGCCGAGACAATAAAATTTACAACAATTACTTTAGCACTAACGCATTTGCCATTTTGCTTGATGATCGCTGGCCATCTTATGATTGGAATGTCAATCAAAAAAGTCTTGATGCGTCACCCTATAAAACAGCTCCGTGGCAAAAAAAATATCCGGAGCTGGCCACTCCGATTCNNAAATAGGATAGAACGCAATATTATCGTTACCAGCAAACCAGATGGTAGATCATTGCGTTATTTTGTACCTAGGGACTCCACTGTGATTGCCAATAATTTAGTTTGGTCTACCGTGGGTAAAATTGCAGTAGATTATAAGGTACAGGAATTGAATAAGACTTTAGGCGGGGCTACTTGGACACAATGGACTTCACAAGGAATTGAAAAAGGCAGCATTGTGGCCGACCCTTGCGTGACCATCAGTAACAAAAAAATGATCACCTGCCCAGGGTCGCCTGCCAAAGCTATTGGCTTTAGCCCATTACCGACCGATATAGGTTTGATTCAGCAATAGCGTTTATAAACAGGCTTTGTGATGGTTTCAAGCTTCAACTTGAGAATGTAAATAGGCAAACAGTGTCTACTTGATCACAGAACTACGATAACTTCTGCCTCCTGGCATCTTCATAAATCGCCATCAGCTCCGTATAATTTTGTTCTGCAGTGTATTTTTCAAGAAAAGTACGTCTGGCATTATCGCCAAGTTGTTGTGCTTGCTGCGGATTGTCAAGCAGGCTTTTCATTTTATCGGCTAAATCGTCGGCATTGCCTGGTTCAAACAACAAACCGGTTTCACCGTCTTTAATAATATCCGCCATGCTGCCCAGCCTGGAGGCAAGAACAGGCAAACCATGGGCAAAAGCCTCGACCAACACCAACGGAAAGCCTTCATACCATTCAGATGGCAGCACCAGAAAAGCGGCCTGTTGCATCAATCGACTGATTTCTTCGGTGCTTTGCCGACCTAATGCCGCGATATTTTTTTTACCTGGCAACAAAGCCTCAAGCGGACCGGCACCTGCGACTTTTAACAAGGCTTGATTGTCCAATGACGACCAGGCTTTCAGTAAGGTTTTTATGCCTTTCTCCTCGCTAATGCGGCCAACAAACAATGCAAAGCTGGGGGTTGTGGGGTTGGGACGGGCAGTTTCCTGTAAAGGATCGTGAACAAAATTCGCTTTAACCGAGATCTTATCAGCCGGAAATCCAGCCTCCACGAATTTGCTTTTAGCAAAATCAGTCAACGCAATAAAACGGTTGACCTTATGTTGCCAAGTACCTTGCTGGCGATGCTTTGCCACCATGTGTGCCACTACCAGGCTGCCCAGTTTTGAGCCTCGGTAACAACCGTACAAGGCTGCCTGATAAGGCGAGCCAGTAATGCATTGCTCACAGATTTTACCGGCACGCATTAGCATCGCACCCGGACAAATCAACCGATAATTATGCAGAGTCTGCACCACTGGCACGCCTTCATTCAGACAAGCGTCATAAATGGACGGGCTAATTTGCGGAAAAAAATTATGCACATGAACCACATCAGGCTGGAAATGACATAGCTCTTCGCGGGCAATCGCCCAGCTGGAAGAGGAATAACTGGTAGCCATAGCGGTTTTGATTTTTCCGGTTAAACCCGTCGGCAGGTCTTTATTGTCGACACTCCACAATTCAACATCATGGCCTTGGTCGGCCAGCAACTTGGCTTCGGCGGTAACCACATTATCTTCGCCGCCGGCTTGTTGATAACGATTATGGACAAACAAAATTTTCATAGGGCAATTTATATTAATACAGCGAGGTTGGGTTTGGCACTAACCGTTAGTAGTAACCAAAGATAATGTAATAATCAAGCTACGAAACTTTACGAACCTGAGAAGTGTAATATTTAAGTGTGGTATTTATTACTTAGTGTAATCCTGCAAACGCAAAATTCGGCCACACACCTTGTGCTTTGCGGTAATAAGCTTGGTTGGAAGTGATGAGGCTTGGGTCGGGTGTATGAAATGCAAGATAGATGTAGATAGCGTCGAACAGATGCTGACGAAAATGAATTGAGAGATCGTTGCTGTCTTATAAATTTCCGGCTCAGGTAAAGCGAAACTTTACGCTCAACAAATCCAATGGATCATCTTTGGCTTCTTGGGCCAGTAACGCTGCCACTTCTGTAATAATATGTTGCGGTGAGCAATAAAGTTTGCCCCGTGTCCACACCGTCCAAAATAGTCAATGCAAAGTAGGATCATTATATAGGTTCTTAAACAACCATTTGACAGCAATTCAGGCTCAAAATCAAAGGCGGCCTTTTTTCTGTGCTGAGCGAAATTCTTCATCGGTAATTGTTAGGGCATGCTTGCGTCGTTCTAGCTTTCTTCCAATTGCATCGTAAATGCATTATTTACGCTGGGTACGTTCAACCGCTTCGCTCATCTGCTCGGGCGAATAGAGTGCGCATATGCCATTATTGGCCTCTCTATATTTATGTAGGAGAGGCTTGCAAGCAGAACAACGACAATTCCCACTATTGACATCAGGGCACCGTATTCAAGGATACCCAATGCGGGCAAATTGCCATACAATTTTAATATAGAGAAAAACGACCATAAAACTAACCCGTGAATTAAATAAATTCCATAGCTTATGTCACCAAGCCATAAGGCTGCGCGTGTATTCAGAAATCCTCCAGCAGAAAAGCCACCAACGATTGCAGAGAAAAGGAAAATTGTTATAAATGTAGAGGGAGGTCCTAAGGGCTTTTCAAGCGCAAATAAAATAAATAAAGAGCCACCAGCAATCATGCAATAGTAAGGGTTCTTGAATAACTTAAGGAGACGAGGCTCTTTATATGCGTAGGCTATTAAGACACCCGCCAAAAAATTCGATGCATGTAATGCATCCATACCACCAACGTGAAATAACCTTAGTAAAAAACAACTCAAAAGACCGATAGATGCCAAGAAAAGCATCCAGCGTAATGAAAAATGCCTGGAGATAAAGTACAGTGTAGGTACAGCGAAAACATAAAAAATTACTTCATAATATAAAGTCCAATTGACTCCAGCGATTATGGTCCATGTCATTGGATACGCATTGACATCTGGACGACCGAAAAAACAACCAAAGGATATCCATTGTATGAATTCAAACAGGATTATAACTCTTGGCTGAATTAGGTCACCCTGTGAAATGCAAAATACGATTACAAATAATATGAAAACAATTAGTGTATGTAGGGGAAAAAGCCTTGCAAATCGGGAGATATAGAATGCTTTCCAATCAATATATTTGCTTGTGGATTTGAGAGTAAATAAGAAGCCTGTAATCATAAAAAACAGGGCTACTGTTGTTTGCCCCAAATGATTTAGGAGCGTACTTTGGCTCCATCCCCAGACCCCAGTCATGAAATATCCATACGAGGCATATGAATGATGGATAAAAACACCTGCTGCTAGTAAACCACGCAACCCATCCAAAGACCCATATCTACCATCTGAAGTTGTAATGCTTTTTTTGACTGCACTGGATTTTGTAAGGAAGAAAGATAGCGTTAACATTATTGCATAAAGAATAGCTACATAGGCAATTGCAAGTAATGGATAAGATTCAAGTAGCTTAGGTAACATTAAGTAATTCCTTTTAAACAAGATGGTTCGTGAATATTAGATAAGTGATTTAGGCCAGCCTTTTGCGCTTTCTTATGATTCAGATTTTTGTCATTTCTAAAATACCGCAGCCATAAATGCAGTTAAAGTTATTATTAACTTCACTATCAGTTAGCATAGCATTTTCATGGAGGTCACCTTTGTTATCCACATACGAGAACTGATCAATCTTAAATTTATCGTTAAAACACTCCAGCAAATAACTGACAGAAAAAACCCGATGGGCGTTGAATTCAATTCTTTGTGGACCTATCGGAACTGAAAAATAGAGCTTGCCACCTTTTTTAAGTATTTTCCATAAATTCTCTATTCCAAGCAGGTAGCCATCGTAATTGACGGGATCTCCGTATCTACCTAAGCCAAAGTGCTCCATGGCATGTAAGCATGACAACGAATCGCAATAATCTACGAGCGTATCATCAATCGGCGTCATTAGGTCAGCCTGCTTAAAGCTAATGTTCGTTACCGTGTTAGATAGGTGACGAATATCCAGTACTTCAATAGATCGGTATGAAGCCACATGTGCAACAAAACCATCCACTCTTGAGCCAATATCTACATGAACAAGCGGATTATTTAGAAAAATTTTTCTTGCTACCAGCAGATCCTGATGAAAGTAATCACCCTTGGCAGTGCCGCTTTCTGAGTATCGCTCTTTAAGACAGGGGAAAAACTTACCGAATGGAAATTCCTTTGATGCTGATAACTTCTGGTTTTTTAGCGTTTGCAGATCCCGAAAATAGGGTGGTAAACCTCTTATTGTTTCAATGGTTTTGAGAGGATCAAACCCGAAGAGCACTGACAAATCGTAGATTGTTCGGAGCGTTTTTTTTATTTTAGCGTTCATTTTGACGGGTCTCTTCTTAAGGTTAGGCTATCTGTCTTTTTGAAAAACAGTCTAGTCTTGGACATGTATCTGTGATGGTGTACGTTTTAGTCAATGGTGGCTTTTCGAGGTAAGTGCTGAATAAGTTGTATGAGCTTCGTGTAAAAAAGTTTTCTCGCTTTACTAAAATGACAATTTATTCAGTACTTCCAATGCATCCTTCCACTCATTTATTGGGTTAAATTAATGACCTTAACCGATCATAGAGCCTATTGATAAAAGGCCGCTTCTTTGGCTTTTTAGCCGTGCTGTCATAAAATCCGCGAAGGCTAAAATCGACTTCTATACCATGTTTTGCAAACAAGGATTCCACTATTTGTCGTTCCCATTGGCCGGAAACCACCCCTGTGGGGGTGTAAGGAAATATTTCAGAGTCGGGCTTTGAAAACTGGTCTCTATTGACGCATAAAACTTTTTCTTTCTTGCGTCGCGCTCGGGCAGAGCCGAATGCCTCCAGTTGCCAGGGGCTTTCATGCAAACGGACATGGTCGCGTAACGCTGACTTGCGCCAAAGTCCGGCCTGAAGAGCAATACGATATTTCGCGTGGTGATCGACCTCCCACAGCAAAGGATTTTGTGATGGATGCCAAGGCCCTGAACCGCCGCATTCCATAATGCGTATGACATCGGCACGGCCCGCACGCATTTCCTCTAAAAATGTTTTAATCAGATCCTCTCGCACAGGCCCCTCCAAAAAATAGTCTTCCTGCAAATAAAACAGGTAGGGTGTTTCTATAGCATCAAGGCTACGAGCTAAACATTCGCTCCAGGTAAGTCGGCGAGTTTCACCAACGGCAACTTTAGAACACTGAATATCAAGACCATCAAACTGAAAATCCTTGGTTTCCGTGTTCAGAACAATGGGATAGGGGCAATCCGGCCAATAGCCCTGGAAAAGCGTAAAAAAGGGAATCCAGCAATCTTCAAAATTGTCAGAGGTGTTGACGAAAATAGTTAGGTCTCTCATCATTAAGTTTCGGCCTGTGTGTTCAATAAATTGGTGGGTGGATAGTTATATTGGGCGTTTGTGTAATTCCTAGCATTGAATCTACTCGAGCTATTCAGTAATTTTTTCAATTTAAGTAAGAACGTGCAACTGTTTTTAAAAGCCGTCATTCAGGCAGGGATTGCCGGAATCCAGGCTCCATGGATGGCTCGGAGCTTGCCGTCCATGGCATTGGATACCCGCTTCCCGGCGGGTATGACGCATTTTTTTGCTTCAGTTTCTAATCAAGTTCTCTAATTATGTTTTTAAATCAGTTTTGCATTTTTACTTATATTAGGTGTTGTAGAGTATTTAATTTCTATTAAACTTTTCCATTGCAGAAATAATCTGCTCTCTCGACCAAAGGCACATTTCTCGCGGAGTTTCATTAGGTATAGTGTCTTCGATTCGATACAAAACATTTTCTTCGAAATGGTACGGTGCGGAAAGCAAATCAATCAACCGAAAACCCCCTGTTTTTATATCCTGATTGCTAAATTCTCCTTGATTTATGTAGGTTGTGGTCAGTAAGTACAGGATCTTAGAATCGATAAAATTTTGAAGAAACAGTTTCGTGTCGTTGTAACTCAGGTGAAATAAACAATCTCTGCAAATCATCAAATCTGCCGCTGGAAGTTTATCCTTTGTTATGTCAACATGTAAAAATTTTGTACTTGCATTTTGGAAGTTTGCGTTGTGTTCATCAATCAGCGGACGGACAATATCTCCACCAATGTAATTGACTTTGCTTTTTTCAAGAAAATGTCTCATCCAATTGAAATCACCACAAGGCGCATCAAATATGGTTTTAATAGAAAACTTTTCGAAAAGTTCAGGTAACTTGCTCCTTAAGTTTTTAGTCCCTTCAAGAGTTGACCCATTTCCGCTAACACTTTCAAAGTTCCCCCAGAGGTTATTGCGATAAATCGCAGTAAATCGATCTTCAATATTTTGGAAGCTAAAAATTTTTTCCTCAATTTTTTGGTCGCGGAACATCTTGTTAAACAAATGTTTGCTTAACTTAATAAGGGTTCCAGTTACTCCAATACTTCTGATCGAGGCTATGATTTTTTTAATAATTTTTTGCATAATGTTATTGGATGACTGTTGAAGGGGAAATTTCAAAGACTTATTTTGAAGTTCAATAAAACAATGGAATCTAAGGCTAATTTCACGTGACTTCAAGAAAGAGTAAAAGCCTTTTTGCTACAACATCACTGGCATATTTTTTTAGAAAACGTCCTCGTGCTGCAATACCGGTGGATATCATCCATTCCT
Organism: Methylococcaceae bacterium; assembly: GCA_003155565.1. Classification (GTDB taxonomy): domain Bacteria; phylum Pseudomonadota; class Gammaproteobacteria; order Methylococcales; family Methylomonadaceae; genus Methyloglobulus. The sequence continues at coordinate 7,398 of PMDM01000478.1, forward strand.
GATTATTCAAGGCATCCGCGACGATACGAGCCGCTGCGGAAGCATCGTTTAATGGCAACGTCAATCCTGCCGAGCTATTGCCCAGCACTTCCGGGATACCGCCTACCGGAGCCGCGAAAACCGGGCGGCCACGAGACATGGCTTCAATCAAAGTTATACCAAAACTTTCCAGGGTCGCCACATGTATGTAAGCTCTATGCAGGCATATCTGCTCGGCTGCTTTACTAATAAACCCGACAAAACGGACAAGCTGATCAATTTTTAAAGCTCGCGCTTTGTCCTCTAACATTGACCTGTCCGGCCCATCGCCGACCAGGGTCAGCGTCAAGGGCTTTCCCTGCTGACGCAGCGCGGCAATAATCTCCAGCAGGTATTGCTGGTTCTTTCGCGCTTCAAGGGTTCCGATACTAATGAGGTCTGCAACAGGTGCTTGCAGTTCAGGCAAGCCAGGATCAGGCAAAAAATTAGGGACTATTGTAGAAGGAACCTTCGCAATTGCCGGGATGCGCTTCAGCAGCTCTCTCTGCATAAATTCTGAGACAAACACCAGCCCATCCAGCTTTGGCAACACATAGGCTTCAAAGTGTTGAATTGAGCGATAGAGTTTACCGCTGTCTGCAATCAAACCTTTGCCTGCCCACTCATCCGCTTGCGAGACATTAAAGTGGGTTACCATGATCACGCGCTGCGAATCAGAAACGCGTGCCCTCAGCGCAGCCTCTGCAGACAGTGGGCATTGGGCATAGATGACGCATTCCGCCCCCGATTGAAGACGATGCTGCAAAGCTTGCCGTAAAAAATAGGCGTGCCAATAGCGATACCACCAGACACTCAGTTCACCATTTAGCAGTTTTCGCACCGCGAAGGTTGGATAAACCTGCCAAAGCGGCGCGCAATAGGGAGTGGCCAGTTCGCATGGGTGATTCTCATTGCCAAGATATTCCATGAAGGCTCGAAAATGAGTCTGGACGCCCGTATCACCATCGGGTCGCATGATGGTTGCTATCAAGATGGGCTTAGTCATTTTGGATCAGTCCTTTTTTCCGAATCGTAAGCTTGTCTTATCGCATCAGTTAAGCCGAGTGCGGAATTTTCAAAACTATACTCGGCAACCTGTTCTCGACTGTTTTGTGAATAACTTTTATAAAGCGCTTCATCGGTGAGTAACTTAACGGAAACCTCTGCCCATTGCTTGACATCCAATTCCCTGACATAGCCATTCTTACCGTCAACGACCAGCTCCCCAGCGACACCCGCATAAGGGGAAACAATAATCGGTAGCCCCGATGCACAGGCTTCATTGGCAACAACACCCCAAGGATCCCATTCTGACGGGAACAAAAATAGCTTGGCATCCGCGTAACGCTGCGGCAATACAGACTGCGAGGCATAGCCGAGAAAGCGGCAGTCTACAAACTCGGCGATTTCGTCCGCATAGGCACGCATCTCGGTTTCCATAATGCCACTGCCGACAAAATCAATAGAAGTTCGTCGTCCCAAACGGACCGCAACTTCTCGTGCTACTTGCATCGCAAATAAGGGCCGTTTGTGAGCCACAAATCGGCCGCAAAATACAAAATCTATCGGTGCCGCAGGCACCGGACAGGAAAACCGTTCGTTGTCCGCGCAGAGATAAGCTTTATGTATCTGGTGTTCTGCCACACCGTACTGCCTGAATAAATCACTGGAACCTTCGCAAGCCCCAACAAAAGCAGCACTGCGGCTCAAAACGAATCGGCGTACCCAACGGTGCAAAAAGGATAATGATTTTTCCGAGTTGGCTGTGCCATCCGACATTGCTACGTGTGGCACACCATGAGTAAGGGCCCAGAAAAAAGCAAACAGAAAAGTTGGAATGTATCCCGTGGTAATGACTACATCCGGCTGTAACTGATTCAGTAACGTCCACACCCCAATATCGCTGTGCATAAAGCGACGTTCCATGATCTTGTACCGACCAGATAAAAAATGATTGTTAAAACCATAATTACTAGCATTGAGCGACGTATCGATATGTTGAGATGCACAAAAAATAAGGTCGAGGTTTATGCCTTTTGTCTCAGCCACACGCCGCCATACTGGAACGCGATAAGGTGCCGGTACGTTAGTGACAATGACAGTCTTGATATCAGCGTTCACAGATTCGAGGTCTTAGTCAAAATTATCGAGTCTGCTACAGAATAGGGATTAGCAAAAATAAAATAGTAAGTATCAGAACAAACCATAATAAAAATGTGTTTTCCCCACAAACCTGATACGAAAAAATAACAGTATTTCAACTCAGCGTATCACGGCATGAAAAGTCGTGTGTTTCCAACCGCCTGGCAGAGGCATCAACCGGTCACGCAAATAGCGCGAACCATAGCTGAGAGACTCGATATCGAGTCCATGACGGTTTATCAGTTGCCTGAGTGTTCGCGGACAAAACCATAATGTATGCTCGGGGTTAGAGCGAAACTCTCTGAGAAAACCTGCTTTAATGAAGTAACGCCAATACCAAGGATTGGGCGTTGATACCAAAATCACGCCATTAGGTCGGAAATGTTTTTTACAACTTTCAAGAAATCCGGAAAGGTTTTCAAGATGCTCCATAATATCGCCGGCAACAATCACATCAAACTGTCTGCCGAGATCAAAATTTTGCGCGTCAGCTGTTACTATGTTGTAACCCAGTTTTTGTAAATATTTAACACCGTCATCATAGAGATCAATTCCAATAAGTGAACCAGCAACGGCTTTGAGGGCTTTATGTACCCAATATTTGCTTTTGTAATTTTCCGGATTATGCATAACGCAACCGATGTCAAGAACATCGCGGTCGCGAGCATGGTCAACATAGAACTTAATCGAGTGGTCGGACCACACTATTTCGTCTGAAAAATCATTTACATTTGCCCCCTCTTGAGAGCCAATTAACCTATTTGACACAAGCTACTCCTAGCTAGAAATATGTAATAGAAAAGTCCTAAACTTCGTTTAATGAATTTTTTTTAAATAAATTTTTAAAATATCCCACGAAGACGCGAGTGTAATCAATTATGAAATAAGACAGCAGAAAATGTTTAGGGCAATTTAACCATCCAAACCACCATCGAGTCTTTAAGTTACCTGGTGACCGAGTACTGGCAAAATAATCGACGAAGCTGCCAAGTGAAAACTTATTTAACACCTTAACCAGTCCAGTTTCCTCTATGTAAGAATAAACCTTACAATTTAGGCAGCTATAAATTCTGTAATTCGCTCGGGCTGCCTTAAAAGCAAAGGAATAATCAGCGCCGTAATGCGGGAGGTTTTTTTCATCAAATAAACCGAGCTGCCTAAATACCTTAATCGGAAATAAGGTACCTCGCCCTGAGGCATGTGTTATTTCAACTAGATTTGAATCATCAACTAAGTGGTCACTGACAAAGTCAACCGGATAAGCTGTGGCATAGAACCAGTTTTGCCTAAATCCCGGATCATTCAACTCTCCGGTTTTAATATTGTAAATAACTGAACTTAGTATCGAGTTAGCATATTTAGTATGATTTGCCCGAAAGTTTTCAAGATAATCCGGCGGGACTTCATTATCATTATTTAAGGTCAATACCACATCGTAGGTAGCGGCATGCTCTAATGCATAAGCAATACTTCGATTGATTGCCCCTGTCCACCACAAAGAACTATCAGCTTTTATAACAACCACATCGGGGAATTGTTGAAAAATCCCCTCGCTGGTGCCGTCTGTAGAACCGTGATCGCAAATCACCACGGTAAAATTTTGAAATGTCTGTGCTTCCAGTGAAGCCAGACATTTCAGTGTAAATTCGATACGGTTAAAAACGGGGATGCAAATCCAGATTTTCATGATTATTGATCTGCCGATGAAACTTTATCTATATTATTGTTTTGAATCAAACTTGTTGAAACAATAATAAAAATTATAAATATGCTTAACGTGTTCAGACCTTTTAGGATTGAAGACTCGGTAAAGTTATGTAGCAAAACCATAACAAGACCAGTGTTTAAAAAAATGAAATCATGCTTATAGGTAGACTTTATTCTTAACTGATGAAAAAGCGTTTTTATTAAAATAATAGCTAGAAGTATGCTGGCAATCATTCCACCTTGAACTAAGGTTTGAATGTATCCATTGTGTAAGTGTGACATTTGAATATGATATTTTTTTGTTAGTTGATCAAGATTATCAAAACCATAACCAAAAATTAAATTATCAGCTGCTGATATGAGAGCTTTTTCCCATAATACAGCACGCCCTGTAAAAGTTGTGTTTCTTCCGGTTGATGCCAGTGTTGTATTTGCTAGCTCAGATGCGCCCATATAAAAAGTAACTATGAACAAAAAAGTTAACAATGAAAGAGTAAATAATATTAATTTAACTGATAGACTTACTCGACCAAATAAGTAGCAATAACATGTATAAATAACTAACACCAATGATGTAATAAGGCTGGTCATGCTGTCAGCTTTAATGATTGTAAAGAATGCCGCTATTATTGCTGCAAGTATAAGTGTCTTTTCAAGACTGCTTTTAGATAAGAAAAATAGGTTTGATGATAGCCATATCAATACTAATGCTTGCACACCTAATACATTTGGGTGTGTGGTAATACCTATCCAACGTGGTTCTCCGAAGTCTAAAGTGTTGATGCCAATTTGTGGAAAGCGAAGTGCAGTAATTATGCTAGCCAAAGTCATTAATAAAAATAACCAGAATAACCATCTTATTAAAGACGCCTTGTTATCAGCAAATGCCAATGCGGTCAATATTGAAATGAACAGGGTCGATGACAGAAATATAAAGTTTTTAAGAGTGTCTGTCGGATTGTTTGCCCATGCAGTCGTGAGCAGAGTATATAGAATCAAAGTGATTAATAGTTTATTCTTTAAGCAAGCACCAAGCAGTTGTTGAACATTGCATAAGAAAATAAATGCAGTCAGTAATATAAAAGCCCTATGTACAGGAATTCGTTCTGCGTTATGACTTAACGTTAAATCCATACCAAATGAACCCCAAAAAATATATAAGCAGAATACAATTATAGTAAGGTCTCTAAGCCTTAAATTTGTGTTCATAAGATCATCCTATAATTTAAGGTGCTTGACTTATTTAACATAACAATGGAAATACGCATGGCGGCTTTGAAAATTGTTTTTCGAACATATATCTGATACTTACAATATTAGTTTACGATTGGCAAGTAATACCTGACGGTAGAGTGCTATATAAGATTCAGTGATCACACCAGTCGAGAACATTTGCCGTGCACGGGCATAGCCCGATGCAGAGCGCTCGGGGTAGTTTTGATCAAACGCTTCTTCTATTGCTGATACTATAGCATCTGGATCAGTGACATCGGTCAACACTGCGCTACAGCGGTTATTGGTTGTGTCGTCAATGCCGACCACCCAAGGCACTGCTCCGCTGTGTCTGCCGGCGACAATCGGCAGGCCCAGTGCCATGGCTTCGGCGATGACCACGCAAAAAGTTTCTTCCAAGGCAGGATGAAGTAACAGGTCTAAGTCATTCAGGTGTTCGATGAGTTGTTTGTGTGGTGTAGCACCATGGAACACCATACCTGTTAATAAGCCCTGCTTTTGGCACCATTGTTGCGCGGGTTCTCCAGCGCCAAAATCAAAGCCAAAAAGGTGCAATTCCAACGTTGGCTGGGTGCTGTGTAGCTTGTCAAACGCCTGCAATGACGGTTTGGGGTTTTTGCGAGCATCCCATCCGTTACAAATGAGTCCGATGCGTTTTGTTGTCGGCCTACTACTTCGTATTCTGCCACTTGCAAGAACGAAGTCCGCTAACGGGTTGGGTACGACAGCAATAGGTTCCTTGGTGTAATGTTGCACTGCTGCAGCCAAGTAAGGAGAGACTCCAGAGTAGTGCTGCCCTTTATTGAACACTGATCGTGCCATCAAATAGCGAACACTCCTATAGGGACAAGGGTTATAACGCAGTATTACTGCAGGCGCATCATGGCAGGTAATTAAATGTGGTAGGCCGGATTTGATGGCGGCTAGGGCAAATTCGTATGTCCAATGGGCATGGATAATGTCGGGCTTCGCCATGTTAATTGCGTTTAACAACTGCTCCCTTTCATAGGCGAATCCGTCCATTGCCCGGCCTAGGCGGTTTTTATTAAAGCGCCAGGCGCGTGGACGCGCTGGACAAATATATAAGTCGAAATTAAGTCCACTTGCTTTTACAGTTTCTAAATTTGAATAGAGTGATGCGTCTGTTGTGAAGGCAGACACTTTGTGCCCCTGCTTTAGCAAATCGCCAATTAGAACGCCTGTGAGCGGCGCACCGGTATAACCTTTCGGCATGGTGCTTGTGTCGCATGCCAGCAAGTCGGCAACGTGTTCCGTGGCTATAGGTCCGGCAATGCCGATGTGCATTTTCATTTTTGTTCGCTCTGAGCTGAAGTTGCTTGATTATCAAACAACTGCTCGGTAATAACCGAAACTATATTGCTATAGATTACGGTCGCCTCAAGGTGTTTTATGGCATATTCGGCAGCCTGAAAACCCAGTTCATTGCGCTGTTCGATGGTTAAGTTAAGAATGTATAGAGCTACATCAAGCGCTTCTTGCGGACTTTTGATGATGAATAGCCCCGGTATATTATTGAACACATGTTCATAGCCGGGTTGGTAATTAGTGATATGTGGAACGCCGCAAGCTAAACTAATCGGCAAGCGGTCTGAGGAGTACATGGCTATTTCATCGTATTGCCCCCAATTGACGCTCATCCACGCATCCCGTATCGCTTCACCTTGTTTGTCNNACCTTTGCAATAAGGTTCACCAGTCCATCCACGGTCGCCACCATAGACTGCAAAACGTTCGCCAAAATGCTTATAGAGAGCTTGTGCTGTCTGTTTACGGCTACGTCCCCCTGGCACATATAACCAGGGTATACGTTTGAGTATGGGCAGATTGGCGATCATGACGGCATCGAAGCGTCTGGCTAGCGTTGGCTGCCAGGGTGTGCCAAAGCGCGGGCTATCATAGGAATGTAGGGCATAACGTACTTTTTTTGCACCTGCCTTATAAGCCATTTCAGCAAGGTAGCCCGTTCCGCCCAGGAAACATATATCAGACTCGGCTAGTACTGCCTTGATCGTGGCATCCATACGCTTGACTATGTAGCCATAAGGATCTTCTTCATATAACACCAACTTGGGTTTGCTGGATATTGCCTTAATTTGTTGCAGATAAGCCCGGTTCATTTGGTATCTGTTACCCGGATGTTGAATAAAAATAACATCTGGTGCAAAGGCACGGGCGGTTTCAAGAAATTCACTCAATGCCTCTTGATGACTGTTTAAGGCGTTTTGCCGCACCAAATAAGAATAGGCTGTGTAGGCCGAAAAAACTCCTTCTCGATGCAGCTTTTCAAATGCCATGCGTGGGCCTATTTGATCCCCTTCTGTGTTTTCATTCGGCAGATAAAACCAACGCATTCAAAACCTCTGTTTAATTAAGCAAATTTAGGAAAGAATTTGGCGAAAATTGGCGCACGATCCGCTAAGAAGCGTACCGCCGGTAACCGAACAGCAACGTAACGAGTGATTAAAAAGCCGAGTAGCAACCCTGTGGCTCCAGCCAGTATTTCTGCACCTAATTTGATCATGCTGGTGAAATTAGAGCCGATTAATTCGGAAACAGACCAAATCATCAGGCTGGTTGATATGGCTATTATTGCTATACAAAGCGTTATAAGAACCACTTCTCTGAAAGGCATCCGCAGTATACGGGTCAACTTTATTGTCATTGAGCCAAGACGTACCCATTCCATAGCAACCACAGCAGCAGCGATATAGATTACGTTACCGGTGGGTACAGCGAACAATAGCAGAACGATAATCAATACTAACATTGACAATTGTATATATAGTTTTATGGTTAGTTTGTTTAATGAATCCAGGGTTACGCCTGCCACATGTGAAATATAAGCTGGCCCAACCGACCAGGATAGCATTTCAAGAATCGGGNNACGGGATTGTGTCCAGCCATTTATTACCTAACAGCACTTTTACTATATCTGGTGCGGCGATGTAAATGCCTGCACTTACCGCAAAGGCATAACTGCCTACCAGCAAGGTGCTGAGTTGCAGGCTCATAATTTGTTTATCATGCTGGTTCCCGACGGAACTCATGATCGGAAATAGCGCTTTGGTCAAAATGTTTGCGGGTTGTTGTACCGGCAGATTAGCAAGTAGGGAGGCGCGACTGTAAAAACCAGCCGTTGCGGCACCCAGCAACTTGCCAACCACTAGTGCATCAAGACTTGCGGATAAGAATTCAGTAAAGCCGATGACTGAGTAACGTCCGCCATAATTTAAAAAATGTCTGCGTTGAGCGGCGGTATGTCGAAGTCTTAATGAATGACGATTTACGGCATAGCTGAACAGGGCTGTCAATGTTGTCTGTGTCATAAATGCAGCGACCAGAGACCAAACGCCTAACTCATGGTAAGCCGCACCAAGCCCTACAATGCCATAGCCGACTATATAAGAAATGACTTCGATAATGGCTAATGCGCNNGACAGTGGAAAAGCCGCCAATGATGAAATTGATCGATAGAGCCCTGATGACTAAGCTAAGTTCGGGCATTTGAAAAAAAACTTCGAAAAATGGCGCTGCAATCAGGGCAAGAACAAAGAACAGGCCGGAGATGCCGAGTGACACAGTCAGTGCAGCCGCAATGTCTCCCTCTTCCAATTTGGGTTTCTGTATGAGTGCTGGCCCCGTGCCCATTTGCGCAAAGAAGCTAAAAAACCTGAGACTGACATTGGCAACTGCAACAAGCCCAAAGTCGGCTGGCTCAAGTAGTCTCGCCATGACCGCCATAAACACAAGCTGGAAGCCTGTTACTGCAATGGTGGAGAAAGCCCCCCAACCGACACCGAAGGCAAGCTTTTTAATTTTTGACATATTATCCTTAGGCTAAGATATACAGGTATTTTCCTTAGTAAACATTTACCTGAATGGGTCTTTTATTTCCGGATTCCCTTCGAATTTACCGCTTTGCGCTAGTTTGCTTGTTAACACGGATTACAAACGTAATGCAATTTGCCAAAACTATAGCACATGCCGCTCCACAAACATCCGCCAGCAAATCCAACAGGCTAGCCGTGCGACCGGGGACAAACATCTGGTAGCTTTCTTCGATGATGCCGGATAGGATAGCGATCAGCAGTGGCATTGAAAACAATGGGATCGCTGTTTTGGGGGTAAGCGTGAACGACAAGCCGTAAACTAGCAACCCCAAGACACCAAAGGCTAAAAAATGTGCGGCTTTGTCCAGGCCTTCCACTGCTCCCAATAGGGGCAATGATGGTTGCGAAGATTCCACGAACAGCCCCATTATCCAGCCGACAATCAGGAGGCTGAAAAAGACAGTTGGTTTGTAGTTTTTGTTTGACTTAATCACGTTTAATGAATCGCTTGCTAATACGCTTGCTTGTCGACAAAGCCATTATAAACAGTAAGAAGCACTATTTTTATATCCAACCACAGTGACCATTGCTTTAAATATTGCAGGTCGTGGTGAATCCTGGCTTCCATTTTGTCCAGTGTATCGGTTTCGCCTCGGCAACCGTTGACTTGAGCCTGGCCAGTGATGCCGGGTTTGACTTTGTGGCGTAACATGTAGCCCTGTATCTGTTTTCGATAGAATTCGTTATGAGCAATGGCGTGAGGGCGCGGGCCGACAACAGACATGGTGCCCTGCAGTACGTTTAAAAACTGTGGTAGTTCATCTAACGATGTTCTGCGCAGAAAAGCGCCGAGTGGCGTAACCCGGCTATCGTTTTGGGTGGCTTGTTTTATCTGGTCGCCATTTTCGCAGACAGTCATGGAACGGAATTTCCACACTTCTATTTTTTCGCCTTTTACGCCATAGCGTTGTTGTTTGAAGATGACAGGGCCAGGCGAAGTCAGTTTGATGGCAATGGCGATGATCAGCATGGGAATGGCAATAATCGGCAATATGATCATGCATAGGGCAATATCCTCAATACGTTTCGTGGTGCCATTGAGGGTATTAAACGGGGTGTCAAAAACGCTGACGACGGGTATACCTTGCACGTTGCTCCATTTGGACTGGATCAAGTTAAAGGTAAAAAAATCGGGTACGATGTTAANNGTGATGTAGATATGGTCGATTTCACCTGCTTTTGATTTTTCAAGTAGTTGTTGAAATCCACCGGCTATATTGCCAATTTGATTTTGGCCTAAGCGCCTGTCTTCGTATTCAACACGGTCATCAAAAAAGCCAATAAATTTGTACCCTAACCAAGGCATTTCTGATAATCCAATTTTAAGTCGTTGACCTAATGAATTGGTGCCGAATATGGCGTAAGTTTTTGTGTTAAAACCCTGTTTCCTTAGGTAGCATAAACAGCCGCGTTGTATGGAGTGTGTCAGAATGATGCTGAAAGGGGCAAGCGGCAGCCATAATTCAATGACCTCTAATGAATAACTGTAATCGGAGTTATAAAGGTAGGCACCGCTGATTAATAGCATAAAAGCCCCCAGCCACGAAAACAGTATTTGCAGTGCCTCATCAAACATGGGCGCTCCACGCCAGCCGTGATAAAGCTCGTTATTTTCAGCAAAAATGCCGAACAGCGTGGCAGCTATAAAACAAGGCAACAAATATTCGCGATCAAGCGGGACGTTGTGTGCAAGTAATGACGCATACAACGAGGCCATAATCAATGCGCTGTCAAGTGTACGGGTTTGGGTCTGTAGTTTGGAATGCGGAGGACGAATGAATCCTTTATCACGTGTTTGGTTCATTTGTAGGGTCAATAAAGTAGCGGGTAGTGCATCAATGCTGTTAAGTGAAGAGAATAGTTCCTTCTCCCGCCGAAAAAGGTTAGTTTGAGGCGATATAAATAAGTATTTTTTCTTTTTTTATTTTCCTCACCTACCGGAAAGATATGGCATGACTAAACGGCATAGAATATAGTGCATACGGTAATTTTCTCAGTATATATGCGCTTTGTTTCAGTTTGATGAAAAAATATTTCGTCAGTGACGAATTTAAGAGCTGTACCGGAGCGGTTGCCGGGCTCAAACACTTGGACTATCCGTTTTGCTTGTGCTAAGTGTGGCGTAATCCGCCAACTGAGATGTTTATTCGACCATCCAGGGATGGAGGGCGATGCCGGCTCCACCGGCTACCGCACTTCTCCCATTCCTGGAGGCGGAAGTGCAGTAGTGGTTTGGAACCATTGCCGCAAAATGGCGGATTATGACGTGTGTGAAATCTTTACATCTTCGCTTACATCATTGTCCCGCTTTACCAGCTTATCCATCGCTAAAGCAAAAGGGATGCTAAAAGGTAAGCGTCCCTCCGTCAATATGCTGTGTTGTTCTAGGATGTGTAAAGTCTCACCGATGANNATGCCAAGTACGGTTAAGCCTTTGTTTGAATAGCGTTGGTGCAAGTCTATCGTTTGCGGCAGGGCGTAGAGAAAACAGCCGGGGCAATTGACCTGAAATACTTCCAGCAATACGACTTTGCCCGTATTATTAATTTGCATTAGAAATAGAATTAAATATCCACGGCCAGCGCGTAATGCCAGCGACGCGCTTAGTATTCTGTTCCATGGCTCGCAGCGCATCAACCAAATGATTTTTGAGGGCATCAATGCTATCGAAGGCGTGATTGTGGAAGCGTTTTTCCCGCAGCCCATCCCAGAGATGTTCCACTGGATTTAGCTCAGGTAAATAGGGCGGCAGAAAATGCAGCTTCAGGTTTTCTAGTAGCATAAGGGCGTTGCTTTTGTGCCACCCGGCCCCATCGAGCACTATGACGATATTGTTGATCGGATAACGCTGCGCCACCTCATCCAGAAAGGCTTGCATACACTCGGCATTAACATGGGGAAGCATGAGGCTATCGAAACGCCCATCCATCGGGCTGACTGCGCCCCGTAGGCGTAGGTATACTGCTGCGTGACCATCGCCTTGACCGTTGGGCGAAAAGGGCGGCGGCATCAACAATAGCGCGTATCGCTGATGCGCTCGAAGCGTGCTCCATCCTGAAACATCAGGCACAACGGGCGCTCGTTTTTCAAATGAGCTAGCGTTTCTGTCAGCGTGCCGGGGAGTTTTTTTCCAATCTTCGCACGCACCAGCATCGCCCTGGGGGCGTTCGGGTGTCGGGGGCCGACTTGCGCCAACCGTGACGTGGCAACATGCGGTGGATCGTCGATAGCGCCAGGTTTGCCGAGTTTTTCAACGACTTTCTGCTGCACCGGCGGGACAATCACCACGCCGCCTTGCATCGCTTGCGCCAGTATGCCATCGAGCATAAAGCTGGTGGCAAACAAACAGACCCAGACTACCTTAAAAAACAAGCCGTACTATCCCATGAAGCACAAAGTTTGATTGATTCGGGCATGAAGCCACTCGATGCTTATGCGGAGGCTACAAAAAGGCATTACCCCAACCCTAAGCATAATACAGCTAACAGCACGGGTTGCTGAATTAACTCTAAAACCAAATAAAGAGCCGCTAACCATGCGGTTTTTTGTGGCTGTTAAATACCTATTTTGGCGGTAATTTTTATGAAATGCCTATTATGAGCTTATTAACGTTGGTTAAGGCAATAAAAAAGCCCTTCGATTGCTCATAAAGGCTTTTATATGGAGCTGGTGATGGGACTCGA
>PMDM01000217.1 GCA_003155565.1 Methylococcaceae bacterium
ACTGTGAGTTTTGCAAGAGGCTCAACAGTCATGTTTAATTAAGGGCATTTCGTTAGCCGAAGCGTTATAAGGTTTTCACTCATCTCAAATCTGGTCTAAGCTTGTCGTACTTTACAAGAAAAGGTCAGGTCATGTCAGCACAACACTCCAGCATTCTTATCGGTTATTTAACTGAGGTACGTGGCAATGGTATGGAGGCGCGTATCGCGGAGGAGCATTCTAGCGACCTTCCTATTATCACCATTGATGGTCAAGATATGTTAGCCGGGCAGATAGGCTCATATACCGTCATCAGGCAGAATAATATCAATGTGTTGGCATTGATTTTCAAGACTTGGGGGAAAGACCGTTTCGACCCGTCGGATAATCGCATGACAGATCGCTTTATTTCGCTGATTCCAGTCGGTGAAATACAAGACAATGGCACGTTCATACGCGGGGTTCGCCATTATCCAACGCCGGGTGCTAAAGTTTATGCGGTCGGTCTCGATGAAATCAATGCGATTTTTTCTAAATTTAGGGAATATCAATTCTTTATCGGCCAGTTGTCTTCCCATAAAGATTATCACTTGAGTCTTGATCCCAGGGCGCTATTTGGCCGCCATTTTGCGATCCTTGGGCAATCTGGCTCCGGTAAATCTTGGGCAGTGACCAGTCTCATCCAAAACACCATTAAAGCCATGCCGAAGACTCACATCATTATGCTGGATTTGCATGGCGAGTATTGTTGGAAGGATAACGATGGCACGGTGCATTCGGCTTTTACTGATGATGTCGTGCAATACGTCGATGCGATGGAAATGGAAATGCCGTATTGGATGATGTCTTATGCGGAACTGGTGGATTTGTTTATCGACCGGGATGACAAGGGCGCAACTTTGCAAATGTCGTTTATGCGGGAGATATTGCAACAGCTCAAGCGCAAAGAGGCCAAGTTAATCGGTATGCCGACGGTCTCTATCGACACGCCGATTTATTTTTCCCTGGCGGAAATGTACATGCAGTTCAAGAATGCCAATGAGGAACGGAAAGAGTTCGGTAAAGTGCAGGGTGTATTATTCGGGCAATTTGATGAGTTTTTGATCAGGATGCAAAGCCGCTTCAACGATGTCCGTTATGATTTTTTGCTTAAACCGAAAATTCGCAATAATTCGGCCAGTATGGCGGATTTGTTACGGCAATTTGTAGGGCTCGGTAAGAAAAAAGCGAATATCACGGTGATTGATTTAAGTTCCGTCCCCACGGACGTTAGGCCAGCCATTTCAGCGCAGGTTGGTCGTTTAGCCTACGAGTTTAATTATTGGAATCCAAAACGGCGTGAATTTCCTATTACCTTGATTTGTGAAGAAGCCCATGCCTATATTCCAAGAGAAAAAGGCGGTCAGTTTGATGGCACCAAAAAGATGATGGAACGCATTGCCAAAGAAGGCAGGAAATACGGGGTGTCAATCGGCGTGGTGAGCCAGCGGCCTACCGAATTGTCAGAAACCATGCTGGCGCAGTGCAGTTCTTTTATCTGCTTACGCACCACCAACCCCGAAGATCAAGCTTATATCAAGGGCTTGGTCCCGGAAGCGGAGGGTGATCTGACAGATATTTTGACTTCATTGGGACGCGGTGAAGCGCTGATATTGGGAGAAGCGGCTCCGCTACCTACGCGCGTACAAATTTATCGCCCCAATCCAGAGCCGAAAAGTAACGATGTCGATTATTTCACCAGTTGGCGGGAAGGTCCGGCTGACTTGGACGTGGAAGAGATAGTTAATTTATGGCGAACGCAGACGAGGAAGTGAGCCGATTAAAACCGTCCAATGGCATCAAAGCGGTGAGATGCGCTTGTATAGGATGTTCGAGGTACGAGGCGCATCAATCGGGAACGTGAACGATTGCGCCTCCCTTTGTTCGGCTCATCCTATAGCTCTGAGAGCCACGTAGGGTATGCACCGCATACCACACATCCCAGGCCGAATGGTCATGTGGCATCCAAAAGGTACGCGATGCGTACCCTACCAGGCTTATACCCCAAGAAGTTCGCGTTTATCGAAAAACTATGTGGCGTATATCTCAAAACCGACAAGTGGTTGTTGCATCCAATTTTTAAAATAAGATAATTAACCTCAACTTAAAAGACGATGTGTCTAACTTTTTCTGGGGATATAAATTTTGAAAACAATCTCATCAACCTTGTTTTTCATGCTTGTCATAACTGCTCAAGCGGCCTGGTCACATTCTGGCAATGATTCATCGACGGTTGTCCATGCTTGTATTTTTAAGACCGCTAAATTTGTCCGGATTATCGCTGTTAACGATCATTGTAAAGATCATGAAATCGCAACCCATTGGAATATCCAAGGCGCAAAAGGCGATAGTGGGTTGCAAGGTATTCAGGGAGCAGTCGGTCGTCAAGGAGATCAAGGCACTGCTGGGATACAGGGTGTACAGGGTTTGAAGGGTGACAGGGGCGACGCTGGAGCCCAGGGCATTGCTGGAATACAGGGTGTACAGGGCTTGAAAGGCGACAATGGTTTAATGGGTAACGATGGTAAGTCGGCTTATCAGCTCGCGTTAGACTCAGGGTATGTCGGTAAATTAGCCGATTGGCTTGGCTCACTCAATGGTACAGATGGACAAGATGGTGTTAAGGGCAATGATGGCTCTCAAGGAATGGCAGGCATTCAAGGCCCCAAGGGCGACACTGGAACTCAAGGTCTACAAGGTATTCAAGGAGAAAAGGGCGAAAAAGGTGATGTCGGCGTAATCGAGCCAGGGGCTTGCATTCAAGACGATTTAATCGGCAGATGGGTTGTATTTGCTACCCAAGGTAATAACGATGTCAGGTTTACCATTGACATTGACGCTAAAGGAACATTAACTGGCACTAATCTTTATACGGATTCTAAAATCCCTAAGGATGGCGAGTTAGCAGGTGACCTCATGATGTCCGAAAATAAAGAAAGCGAGTGCTTTATCAAGCTGTCTGTCTCAAAAGTTGGAGACCAGTCAGT
>PMDM01000164.1 GCA_003155565.1 Methylococcaceae bacterium
TTACAACAGCTAGGATATGGACACATCATGAATGACATTGACGGGGCGGCGATTGATCACTGGCTGCACAATGCCCATGCAGTCCAAATCACTTACCCCAATACCGCAAAAATATTGGTTGAGTGGTTACAGGATGGTATGCCTGAGATGACTGCTGATTATGTTGAAAATATTTGGAATACGGTGGATGTAGTCCATATTCGTCATTAAGTTTTACCAGAGAAAATCAAGAAGCACACAAGTTCGACGTGACAGTGTGCAACATCCAAGGACTAGATGCCTAAAAACAAAATAGGCAGTAGAACAAGCCAGACTTACCCGTTGTGCATTTTTCCATAATCTTGCTCCACATTCGACAAATGGCAAAATAATTATTTGCCAACACCGTCAGCATTAAGACTGGCGAGATCAATAACGAACCGGTACTTAACATCACTTTTTAACATGCGCTCGTAGGCTTGGTTAATTTGTTGTATCGGGATGATTTCTATGTCAGAGACGATATTATGTTCGGCGCAAAAATCCAGCATTTCCTGCGTTTCTTTTAATCCACCGATTAGTGAGCCGGCAATTTTACGGCGCTTGAAGATCAGGTTGCCGATTGCGGGGGAGGGGTGTGGATGGTCGGGCACACCAACCAAACACAGTGTGCCGTCGCGTTTGAGCAATTCGGTAAAACTGTCTAAACTGTGCGCGGCGGCAACTGTATTCAAAATAAAATCAAAACTGAGCCTATGTTGTTGCATGGCTTCAGTGTCTTTGGAAATCACCACTTCATGTGCGCCTAGCCGAATAGCATCGTCCACTTTGCTGGCTGAGGTGGTAAATAGCACAACATGCGCCCCCATTGCACGGGCTAATTTAACCCCCATGTGTCCTAACCCGCCTAAACCGACAATGCCAACCTTATCGCCTTTACCGACTTGCCAATGCTTTAATGGCGAATAGGTGGTGATACCAGCGCATAAGAGCGGCGCAGCGGCGGCAGGATCGAGTTTGTCGGAAATATGCAGCACAAAATGTTGATCGACAACGATCTGGGAAGAATAGCCGCCGTAGGTGCTGCCGCCTGAGATGTTATCCGGTGCGTTGTAGGTAAAAGTCGCGGCATTGCAGAATTGTTCCAGATGTTCTTTGCAATCAGAACATGTCCGGCACGAACCTACTAGGCAGCCTACACCTACCATTTCGCCAATTTTAAAACTGCTCACTGCGCCACCTAGAGCTGTCACTTTACCGATAATTTCATGTCCGGGTACCATGGGGAACGTGGAACTCCCCCATTCATTACGGGCTTGATGAATATCGGAATGACAAACGCCGCAAAACAGGATTTCGATCTGAACATCATTTGGCCTTGGCTCCCGCCGTTCGAAACTGAACGGGACTAAAGGTGAGTGGTTATTATGGGCGGCATAACCGTGTGTTTTTAACATGAGAATTTCCTCTTTTGTTTAAGAAAATAATACCATATTTGCAGGTCTTAACTGTGTTGAAGGCCGATGTTAGACGTGCAAACCCATTGAGACCGAGCTAAATGAATGCAAATGTGCGTAAAGTAGAATTAACCTTGTATGTGCAATATTTTTTTGGTTACGCTTAACACCTTAAGCAAATAAAGGTTAAGATTATAGATCTTACTCCACTACCTGATGAATGCAAAAAATGAGTTTTAAAACCAGTTTATTAAAAACGGCCATAAAATGGACACCCAATATGATGATTGTATGGGTGGCAAATATAATGCTTAAGGGCATTGCAGAATTAACGGATTTTAATCTTGATCTCGATACCCGTAAAGCCTATGTACAAGCGACGCTATACGGTGAAACGGAATCGATTGAGGTTTGGCTGGATGGTTTTGCCGTTGTTAAGGATGGGGAAACCAACAAATTGATCATCCAACAAGCACAATCGAACCGGCCTTGGTTGAATAATTTACTGTCCCGTATTGTCGGAAAAGAGTGGAAAATTCCTGTGATACCGCAATTTCAGGCGCACATTGAGTTAATCATAGGGTTGTTGAAAGCCGAAAGCCCTGAGCAGGAAGATGATTTAATTGATAGTACCGAGTAGATACCAGCTTTCGCCGGGCGGGCCATATTGTCCCGTCTATAGAGTTTCCGAGTGGTTCAGTTGTAGATACTCTGTTCAAAGTCAAATTAATAAAGCTAAAAATTAAGCTATTCGGCGATAGCTGTAATCGCATAGAAACGGGTGTTGTCGAATGGCTTGTCATGTTTGAGCATACCATGGATGGCGTGAAGCAATTTGCGCATGACAGCACAGACAGCCTGCAAGGGTGTCTTGCCGCCCTCCAGCAGGTGCTGGAAATAAGCATTGATGTGCGTGTCATGTTGCTTGGCACTCAAGGCGGGCATATACAGGGCTGATCGGAGATACCGGTTGCCCGCTTTGGATAGCCGTGCCTTCTTGTGGACACTCTTGCCTGACTCAAATGCCTTGGAGTCAAGCCCTGCAAACTTTACCCATTGCCGATGGGAAAGCCCTGGCGGCAACAGCAACAGCTCGCCCATCAAGGCAATGGCGCTGGTGTTGGCAATACCTTTAATGCCGACCGGCAACACCAAAACCCTGGCAAGCTCAGGATGTTTGCTGATTAATGCCAGGGCATGGGCAGCCAAGGCATCAATCCGCTTCTCCAATTGGCTGATGGCCAGCTTGGCATCCCGCAGCACGGCTTTGGGTGTTTCTCCCGTGGCAACTAAGGCATGCAAATGGTTCTTGGCTGCTGCTTTCTGACCAGTTAAGGCATTGATACGACGGGAGAAACAACGCAAAGCAATCTTGTCGTTGGATGGGCGCGTCCCGGGCACAAAGCCCATGCGCTCGGCATACATGGCCAAGATAGCTGCATCCACCTCATCCGTCTTGCTGTTTTTCATCAACACCTTCGCAAAGTTATGCGATACCTTGGGGTTGATGACCATGACCTTTATACCCGCATCATGCAAGGCAACGGCCAAATCAAAATGATAAACGCCAGTCGCTTCCATGCACATCTTGATGCCAGCCATCTTGCCCAATTTTTTTGCCATTCGCGCATGTTCCGCACGGGTGTTGCCGTACTTTTGAGGATCTAAGGGTTTGCCGTTTTTCCGGATCACCAGAACCAGCTCATCAGCCCCAACATCAATGCCAGCAAATAACTTGGTGGTTGGTTCACTTGTCATTTCAATGAGTTGGCTATTAGTCATGATTCAATTGTTAATTAGTTATAGAGAAAGTAAACTAGCCATCGGTTCCCGACCCTGCACATGCACCTACCATCCTTGTGTATGCAGGCTCTAAGCCTCGGATACTCCACGGTATGGGTGAATAGGGCGGGGGCCAATCTACGCACAGGCTCTGGTTTATTCCCAGTCCTCAGGCTGGGACGGCCTCCCAATGAACTGTTAAAGCTTATCGGATTTACTTGCTAATAGGTCTTAAAATTAATCATACAAGGCTGGGTTGAGGCACGAACCTCAACGTTTGATATACCGAATTGTTGTGCTTCCTTACCTCAGCTTCAACCTACAAAATACCCAACATACGGGATAACAGGTTATTCAAAATCAAAACCCGCTTTTTTCCAAGCCCTTGCCCCTCCCTCAAGATTGAACAAGTTTTGGTAACCAAATTCATGAAGAGTTTTTGCGGCAGCATTACCCATCGGACCGCCTTCGCAATACAGATAAATAGCCGTATTTTTATCTTTAGGAAATTTTTCAATGTATTTATCGATTTCGTTATAGGGAATAAAAAGGTCAGTATCTTTAATATGCCGTTGTTGAGGCGTGTGAACATCAACAAGGAATATATCGTCATTTTGCATGATTTGATGTAATTCAGCAGGGTTTACCATTTTCAAATTGTCTGGTTTTTGAAACTGGCATCCAGTAATTATGAAGATTAAAGCGATGATGGTATAAGTTTTTTTCATAACAATTAGGTTAAGTTCAATTGGTAAACAGTCGTAATCCGCCATTTCGAGGATACCGCATTCGGCAATGGTATGGACTCCTCCTTC